>CALDCO010000143.1 GCA_937937185.1 uncultured Flavobacteriaceae bacterium | reverse complement strand
AACAATATTAGTTTTGCAATGGAAGTTGATGTTGAAGCCATAGATGAAGTGGTTATTGAAGCATATAGAACCACAACTAAAGAAACTTCTAATATCGCCTCTACAACTATTACCGCAAAAACCATTGAAGCAAGACCTAATGCGAATTTTGTTCAAACCCTTCAAGGTCAGGTATCTGGGCTTAATATTGTCACAGGTAATGGTCAGCCAGGAGGTGATAGTAATATAAATTTAAGAGGTATTTCTTCCTTATCAGGTAACACTGAACCATTATTCATTATTGATGGCGTTCCAGTTGATGAAGACAATTTTAGAAGTTTAAATCCAAATGACATCGAATCTTTATCGGTATTAAAAGATGCTGGAGCAACTGCAATTTACGGAAACAGAGGAGCCAATGGTGTTGTGTTAATTAAAACTAAAAGAGGTGCGTATAATGTAGGTTTAAAAACCACATACATTGGAACGACTGGTTTCTCTCAACTTCAAAGTCACAGTTATGATTTAATGAATTCTAGAGAGCAACTTCAATTGGAAAAAGATTTTGGGTCTGGTTTTGGAGCCTCGCTTTCAGATAGGGAGTTAGCAATAAGAGCATCACAAGCAGATACTAATTGGCTTGATGTTTTTTTTAATGATGGATTAACTCAAAATCATACTGTAGGTTTAACTTCTGGTGGGGAAAATGTTAATTCTTTTACCTCGTTTGGATTTAACGATACCAAAGGTATTCTTGCAAGAGCTAGTACGCTTAAACGTTTCAACTTTAGAAATAATATATCTGGAAGGTCAAATGATAAAAAACTTAACTATGGCACATCTTTAACTTTAAACTATTCTGAAAGTAATGAAGCTAATGCTATTGGAACTGGTGGTATTAATAGAAATTTCATAATTGGTGCAAATCAATCTGTGCCGTATATATCACCGGATGCTTATGTTCCAGGCCAAGGTGCTAATATCCCTGTTGTATTTGCCAATACCCCACTCTTTTTATTAGATAGATTAGACACCTATACAAGACGTGAAGATGAAATAAAAATAATAGCTAATGCTAATCTTAATTATGCTTTTACAGATCATATTAAATTCACAGCTTCTCTTGGTGCAGATTTCACAGATGAACAACTATTGCGAGTAGAGGCTCCAAATTCTTTTAACGCGCAATTATTTGCTCAAACAGGCAATGAAACCCCAGGGTTTTCTGATCAGGATGTAACAAGAACAGTAGCAATTAATTATAACAATTCTATTTCATATACTAATGTTTTTGCAGAAAAGCATTCTTTAGAAGTTTCATTGTTTTCTGAATATTTTAAAGCTCATTTAAGAAGCTTCGGTTTTAGACAAAATGGTTTTGATCCAGCTACATTTTTCCCTGGAGATGGCTCTGCATTTGTTGATGATAATGCAAATAATGATTTCTTTGTTGATACGGGTAGAGCTAATATCCTAAACTCAGGTTTATTCTCATATTTTGCATTTTCAGATTATGATTTTGACAGAAGATATGGTGTTTCTGCTACTTTAAGACGTGATGCCTCATTTAGATTTGCTGACTCAAACCGATGGGGAACCTTTTGGTCTGTTGCTGGGCGTTGGAATATCTCGAATGAATCCTTCATGGAAAATTCTATTTTTAATGTTCTAAAATTAAGAGGATCGTATGGAACTACAGGAAACCAACGAATAATCAATGCAGGAGGGCAATTCGCCTATTTTGCTGCCGCAAATGCAACTCGAGATTTGTTTAGTACAGGAGGACAATACGGAGGTGTTAATGGTATATCTATAGGTAACAATGGTAATACTAATTTTGGGACTATAGGTAACAATGATCTTAAATGGGAAACTATTGTACAAGGTAATATAGGGGTAGATTTTCAACTAATAAACAATCGACTTCGTGGTGCTTTTGATATTTACAAAAGAAACACTGAAGACCTATTTATTACTACACCAATTGCTCCATCACTTAATGGCGGTATAACTGGAATTAGTGCCAATGTTGGTGAGCTCGAAAATAGAGGATTCGATTTAGAACTTGCTTACGACTTATTAAAATCCAAAAAAGAAGGGGGATTTAATCTAACTATTAGAGGTGTTGGCAACTATAATAAACAAGAAATTATTGACCTAGGAGATGGTGGAGATCAACCATTGCTTAGAAGAGTTGGAGGTGTGATTGGTGAAGTTTTTCGTGCTCCTTATGTAGGTGTTAACCCTGCTAATGGTAACTTATTATTTTTGGATGTTAATAATAATATTACTGAAGATATTAATGAAGATGATCAAAGAGCTACTGGTAAAAATATTTTTCCAGATTATCAAGGTAGTTTTGGTTTAGATATGGATTACAAAAACTTTTTCTTTACTACAAATTTCAATTACACCGTTGGGGTTTATCGTTTTGACAATGATTTAGCTGGATTTTTAGACCCTACAGCTATTGGACAATTTAGACATTCTAGAGATATTTTACGGGCTTGGAAGGAACAGGGTGATGTTACAGACATTCCTTCTTTAAATGCGACAAATTTATCTGATGAAAATCTATCTGATAGACATTTAAGAAAATCAGATTATATAAGATTACGTTTTGTTCAATTTGGTTATGCATTCCCTCGAAAAATATCTGAAAGAATAGGTTTTGATTCATTCAGATTGTTTGCTACCGGCGAAAACTTAATAACTTTTAGTGAATGGAGAGGCTTTGATGCTGAAGCATTTGGCACAAACGTTGCTAATACTTATCCCACTCCAAGAACTTTTAATGTAGGTGTAGAAATTGGATTATAGGCTCACCCTAAAAACAAATTAATAAATTATGAAAAATACATATAACTTAATATTGGTTTTCTTACTACTAACTGTAGTAGTTAGTTGTAATAATGCCATTGATATTCAACAACCTGGCACTTTGGGTTCTGAAAATGCTTTTAAAACTGTTGAAAATTTAAGGTCAGGGCTTCTAGGAGCATATAACTTTCTTGACACTGCCAGTGAAATTGGATTTTCAGCCGCATTTACTGATGAATCCTTCAGAGGAAGAGAAAGTGGAGGACAAAATAATAATGAGTTAAACTTTAATATCAATAGTAGTAACGGTTATGCACAGAACATATGGAGAACAAATTATGCTGCTTTAGGCTTAGCCAATAGAATAATTGAGGCCTCTGTAAACATAAACAGAAATGAAGATCCTTCTGAATATGATAATGTATTAGGTCAAGCACATTGCATTAGAGCTTTCGCTTTATTTCAAATATTAACATACTTTTCCACGGATTATACAGATGTTAATGCGTTAGCAGGTGTTTTAGTTACAGAAACTCCTGATGATGTCTTTGGAAATCAACAAAGAGCTACTAATGGTGAATTTTATGCTCAAATTGAATCTGATTTAAATAGAAGTGCTTCTCTTATAACAACTAATGAAGGAAATACGTTTATGGGGCAAGATTTTATAACTGCGTTAAGAGCAAGAATGGCTCTTTATAGAGAACAATATAATGTTGCTGATGGTTTGGCAGCAAGTCTTCTGGCGAATTATCCCATTGCCAATCAAGCACAATATACGGCAATGTTTAATGATACAGATAATACTGAAGTTATATTCAAATTAGAACGCTCGGTTGGAGACTCATTTGATGGTCAGGGTTTGTTTGGTCTTGGCTGGGCAGGGAGTTTATTTGCCTTTATAGACCCAAGTGATGGTGGTGGTCCTTTTATGGAAATGAGTAGATCTGTTTTCAATATATTAAATGGTACAAATGATGTTCGTTTATCTCGAAACTTAAATGTTGCAGAATCTACAGTTGACATCGATTATACTACTAACGATAACTTTTTAAATGATGATGTTCTTCTAGTTTTTAAATATCCTGGTAGCGATAATCAGCCTTTAATGAATGATTTAAAGGTTTTTAGATCGTCTGAAATGCTATTAATTAGAGCTGAAGCAGCTGCTCAAGCTAATGATTTTGCTGGTGCTGCAGCATTTATAAAACAATTAAGAGATGCAAGATTTGGTGCTGCTCAAACTGCACCCGTTTTTACAACTCAAGAAGAAGCTTTTGGTGGTATATTAGACGAAAGAAGGTTAGAGTTTTTATTTGAAGGGCATAGATGGGTAGATTTAAAGCGCCTTGGTGCAAGAGGTAATAGAGCCATTGATAGAGATGCTAAAGAATGTTCTATACTTAGCGGTTGTACGTTACCGAGTAGTGATTTTAGATTTACTTTACCCATTCCTATAACTGAAATATCTGGTAATACGGGAATACAGCAAAACCCAAATTATTAAACAAAACAAATAATGTAATTATGAAGAAAATAAAATTTATAATAACGTGCTTGGTAGTATTTACTCTATTTGCATGTACTCAAGATGACGCAAATCTAAATTCTGTTTACGATAATGTTAATGGACAGACTGGTGTGGGGTTTACATCAAACTCACGTGAAATTATTGTTCCTATAACAGGTGGCATTACGACAAGTCTTGCAGTTCAATCTACGACCATATCAAGTTCTGAAAGATCTTTTCCTGTAACAATAGATCCTTCGTCTACGGGGTCGAGTGATGACTATTCATTTGGTACAATTACTATTCCTGCTAACTCTCATGAAGGCAGTTTAGATATTACATTTGGTAATTTTGATAATTTACCAGACCTAGTATTTCAGTCACTGGTATTGAATCTAGATTTACCTGCAAATGTTCCAGTTATTGGTTTTGATTCTGCGACCATTAATTATTTAAAGTTTGTTATTTGTAACGATTTGGTATTGAACATAACTCCAGATAGTTTTGCTTCTGAAACAACTTGGCAAATTACTGATTCAGCTGGTGCCACTGTACAATCTGGTGGCCCATATGCTGATATGACAGCTGGAATACCCATAATAGAGACTTTTACTCTGCCTGACGGAGATTATACATTTACCATTTTTGATGCATTTGGAGATGGTTTATTTGATGGAAATAATACAGGAACTTATTCTTTAATGTGTTCAATACTAACTCATGCAAGTGGATCAGGAAATTTTGGAGCATCTCAATCAACAGATTTCAGAATTAACTAATGAATTCTTATTCTTAAAAATTATTAAATATGAAAAATATAATTAACACAATTGGTCTATTTATTATAATAATGACTTGTTTAACCTCATGTGATGAGGAAAACGAACATGTTCCAGTGGATGTATCTTCAGGCTGGATTCAAATACCCGATTCAAGTCCGGCAAACATTAGAATTGTGCAAGGCACGGAAACTGAAATTACTGTAGGAGTTAATATACAAGTACCTTCGACAGATAGAGATTTAACTATTGGTTATAGATTAGTTCCTGTTTCTGGTTCAGATCCAAACACTATCTTTTCAAACAATGGAAGTATAGTAGCTCCTGCAGGTTTGACTAGTTGGTCTGGTCCAGACAATAATACTGGAATTGATTACAAATATTTAGGTCCTATTACTTTTAACCTTAACGAACTTCCTGCGCTAACAGAAAATATGGTTTTTGATGTTCTATTAACAAGTACAGATTCAGATAAAATTAGTGTGGGCATACCTGGTGAACAATCGCGCTTAACTCAAAGAGTGACCATATGTTTTCAAAACATACCTCTATCTTACACTGGAGATGCTTTTATTCCAGAAATTGATATTATGCCAGGTACTTTGCCTCCATATCAAGTAACTCTGACTTCTGTAGATTGTGGTGTATGGAGTTTAGATACTACTTGGGGTCAAGATTTTGTAAGTATTCTAACTGCTGGTCAAGTTCCTCCAGGTTCATTTCCTTATCCTTCTATTTTAACTTTGAATTCCGACACCAATACTGTTACGATAACAAGCTCAGAAGGTTATGCAACAGGAGGAAGTGGTATTTACGATCCTGCGACAGGTGATATATCCTTAAGATTGAGGCAAGCATTATTTCAAACTCCATTTGTGGTTTTTGTAAATTTAACCGCTAATTAAGTTATAATCATATTAAATTAATAAAAAAGAGCCTGATTTTATCAGGCTCTTTTTTTTACCTTTGCCATATGGAAAAACCTACAAAAATTTATGGTTTAAGAGCTATTATAGAAGCCATAAATGCAAATGAAACTATAGACAAAGTGTTCTTGCAAAAAGGACTAAAAGGTGAGCTTTTTAATGAATTAGAAGGTGCGATAAGAACATCTGGAACAAATGTATCTTACGTCCCTGTAGAAAAACTAAACAAACTCACCCATAACAATCACCAGGGCGCTGTTGCTCAAATTTCGCCCATAAAATTTCATGATTTTGAAACCTTAGTCAACCAGTGTATCGCATTAAAAAAAGCGCCTTTATTTTTACTACTCGATCAACTTAGTGATGTGCGTAACTTTGGAGCAATTATTAGAACGGCCGAG
>CALDCO010000142.1 GCA_937937185.1 uncultured Flavobacteriaceae bacterium | reverse complement strand
TCCAGAATCTGTTTCTGTGGTTAGCACCAAGCTTACTTCTTTTATAGGTTCAGTAATTTTACTTATATCGTATTTAATATAAGATACTCTATTACCATTTTCTATCCTTAGAACATTGTTGTTATTTCCATTTCCACCCTGCAAGTAGGCATCTTCAATTGCCGATACGCTAATATTGTTATCTGTAACTCCTTCACACTCACAATCAGTAGTATATACATCGTTTACAGTACATAGGTCTCCATCGTCGCAAGGTGTTCCAATTAATTTATCATCGAAATTTGGACATTGATCTATAGTATCGCAGAATCCATCATTATCAGAATCGTCTGCAAGAACGCCACCCCCACAATTACATTTATCATCGGTAACTTCTCCAGTAGTACATACATCGCCATCATCACAAGGAAGGCCAGCAACACAAGATTCTCTTTTAACAGGATAAAAAGTTCTTCCTGTAGGCGGAACATCAGTTAATAAACTTGGGCTACCATAACCTTTGTAAGTGTAAATTTTGTCAGGTCCTGAAAAAGCACCTTTTTTTCCATCTACGTCTGTAGAGTTATTGTATATCATGGTGTCTGGCCCTGGTTTTTTATGCCCCCATGGTGCACCACCTGTAGCAAAAGCACCCCAACTTCTCCATTGTTGAATGAAAATATCGTTGCCTTCAATTAAATTATTTCCTAAATCACCATTGTGAAAATTAATATCTGTGTTGATAAATTTACTATTTAAAACAACATTATGAGACGCTTTTTGTTGAATGGCAAAATGACGAATTCTTTTTACGGTTAAGTCTACAAAAAGGTTATCATTTCCTCTGATATCAAAGTAACCTTCTCCACCTCCGCCTTTGTTGTAGCATCCATCTACAAGCGTTCCACGAACTGTATTATGGTCACCATATACTTCTATAGGATCTGTTCCAGAATCTATAAAAGAGCAATTGTCTATCCAACAATTTTCTGTACTGCCATTCATTCTAACATATTTCACGTATAAATTTCTAGCACCTCCTGGATCATTCTCGTGGCATTTACCACAGTGTCTGTTTGTAGGGTTATTTCTGTCATCTTGCGGTTCTACTCCCGAAACAGGGAATATAAATTTTAAATCTTCTAACGCTGCATTTCGTATGCCATCGAGTTTTATTGCAATTTTATCAGAGGTAGAGCGTATTTTAACACTAATTATAGTATTATCCTTATTTGTCCCTCGAACAACAACGCCCGTTTTAAGTGAGGTTTCTGAATTAATATCATAAGTACCAGGTCTAAGCAGTAATACACCACCTCCCATTCTGTTAACATCATTAATGGCATTCTGTAAGTTATCACCCGGACTAATTGTTTTCTTTATGGGTAAACTGCCTCTTAAAGGGATTCCTCCTCTAACACCAGCTTCAATGAAACGTTTCTGTTTAGGGTATTTAGAATCGAATTTTGATTGGTCAAATACCCAACCTGGATCGCCAATTTGCTGAGAAAATAATGGGTTTAGACATAGAGATAGTACTAATAGAATTAAGTAATTCTTTTTCATAACAATATTTATTTTTAAGGTTGATAAGCAATTCGATTGAAAATAAGAATAACAACGAATTTTTCTAAAAATATTGTGGAACGTTTAATTAATAAAATATTTTATTTAAAATGTTTAATTTTACCGTTAAAATGTATTTAGTTGAAATTTTACCATCTAATTTACGTAAAACAAGTTCAATATTAACACTTTTAAATTCCGAGATGATTGTTTAGGACATCTCTAAAATGCATATTTCTAATTCTTTACCAAACAAATTGGATAGGGCTTTTGTTAAAGACAAGTCTTTAAAACGATCTGTAAGCTGCCAAACCGTTTTACTGTAAAGAATATCATTAGCTAAAGTTAAGTTTAAAAAACGCATAAAGCTTAATTTGTCATTAATTTGATATTCAATTTGAGTATCTAAAAAAATGGTTATGTCGTTAAATAACAATATCTTAAGTATTGAAATATCGCCCTAAGCAGGTCTGCTGCCTTTATCTTTAATTGTTTTGTGAGGTGTTCTTTAAGAATTTGGTCTAAATAATTCAAAAATTGATCTCCCTTAGTTAATTTCTCTAAAGAATCACCCAATTAAGATTAAAATAAGAAGTTTATTAAATTCTTTTTTAACTGGTTTAGATAGGTTTCAATATTTTTTCAGTGTCTATGAAATCGTTGGTAAGCCAAAACGTTACATCATCTATATAGGGAATCTCAAGATTAACAAAAGGCGTTGTTACTTTTTCTTCTTCTATTTTAATCTAAAGGTTATCTCAATCTGCTTTATGATTATTTATCCAATCTTTATGGGTTACCAATCAAGTAGTGAGAAGTAGTAATATATTTTGGAGTATTCGCTAAAGAAAGCGCAAGATTTTGCGCGTAAGCACTTTTCCTGAACGTTCCCCTTCCCTTAATAGGTGGTAAATTATAAATGCTATTTTTTTGTAAAGACTCTAAATTAGTTATGAATAATTCTCACAATGTTATTCTAAATTCTAAAATAGCACCTATCTTTGCAATGATTTTGGTTTAATACTATTTCCTTAATGGTATTAATTAAAAGGGAATCAAGTGAAATGATTTGTGATTTCAGATTAACGGCTTACAAAAACAATTCCAAACGGTAGGTCTTAGTCTTGATAATCAAAAAAAATGATTTAGTCTTGAGCTGTTCCCGCAACTGTAATCTTTGTCGCGCTTAAGCGATGCTTAATATTAAACTTTAAGCCACTGTTCTAGAATTTACGAATGGGAAGGCCAAATATTGAGACGAGAGCCAGGAGACCTGCCATTATCATCATCAAAAACGACTTTCGGGTAAAGAGTCTTTAAGATTATGAAAAAAAAGAAAAGCATTTTATTATTAACTTTTGCCATTAGTTTTTGCAGCCCGGCGCAAACAACGATGACCGACTCGATTCAAAAACTAGAGGTCGTTACCGTTAGTGATGTAAAGCTTAAAAAATATGCTTCAGGTTATAAAGTCACGATAATTAACGATTCAATTATTAACAAAAGTGCGCAATCATTAACTAATGTATTGGCATTAAATTCGAATATTTATTTTAAAGAATTTGGCTCGGGGATGTTATCATCGCCATCATTTAGAGGGACAAATGCTTCACAAACAGCAGTAATATGGAATGGTATAAATATTAATTCGCAATTAAATGGTCAAACCGATTTTAACAATGAAGTAGCGTCTAATTATTCATCGATAGCAATTCGAAGTGGTGGTGGAAGCGTACAATATGGAAGCGGTGCAATAGGAGGGAGCGTACATTTAAACAACAGGCTTAAATTTACCAAACACTTCGAGAATAACTTACGTGTAGCTTATGGGAGTTTTGATACCAGTAGAGTAAATTATTTAATGTCTTCTGGCGATTCTAAATGGACCACCTCTGTAGGGCTTTCTTATATAGATTCTGAAAACGATTACAAATTTTTGGGTACCGATGCGGTAAATAATAATGGGCAGCACAATGCGGTAAACCTATCTGCTAATTTGGGTTATTTTATTTCTGAAAAAAACATCTTAAAACTTTATCATAATAGTTTTACTGGAAACAGAAATTTATCGAGAACCCTAACAACCTTAACAAGAGATAAATATGAGAGTGACAATGCCAGGTCTTTATTAGAATGGACGCATTTGGCTTTGCGATATCATTCAAAACTTAAAATTGCATATCTCTCTGAAGCATACCGGTATTTTACAGATAACCAAACCAATAATTTTACTTCTGGTAGAACGAATAGCCTAATTGCAAAACATGATTTTGAATATCATACAACCTCAAATATAAATATACGATCGGTTATAGATTATACCCGTATAAAAGGAGAAGGCAATAGTTTTGGAATGCCATTTAGAGAAGCCTTTTCGTTAACATTAATTTTGAAGCAACAATTAAGCGATAAGTTGCAATACGGTTTGAGTTTGAGACAAGATTATACAAGCGATTTTAAAAGTCCTTTGGTAGGATCGATAGATGCTAAATACGATGTTTCTAAACATTACATCATTAAATTAAACGGCTCTAAAAATTTTAGAGTCCCTACGTTTAATGATTTGTATTGGCAACCAGGAGGGAATTTAGATTTAAGACCAGAAACGTCCTATCAAGCAGATTTTGGGCAAGTTTTTAAATTAAAGCCCATACATTTAGCATTTAACGTGTATTATATTAGAACAAACGGCATGATACAATGGCAACCTAACAGTTCTGGATTTTGGTCGCCCATAAAT
This sequence comes from uncultured Flavobacteriaceae bacterium, assembly GCA_937937185.1. GTDB lineage: Bacteria > Bacteroidota > Bacteroidia > Flavobacteriales > Flavobacteriaceae > JAHDGB01. The sequence continues at coordinate 2,552 of CALDCO010000142.1, read as the reverse complement.
ATTAACAATGCCAATAGTTATGGGGCAGAATTAGAGTTTAAAACCAAACACCGTTTTGGAATGCATCAATTAAATTTTAATGCCAATTATAGTTATACGGTGTCTAAAGATATAGATACGGGGAAGCAATTGGTCTATGTGCCTTTCAATAAAGCAAACGGGACATTCACCTACCATTATAAAAAAATAACGACTTATTATCAGCATTATTTTGTAGGTGGTGTTTTTACGACTAAAGATAATATTAATAATTCTCTCTTTGCCTTAGAACCCTACGATGTGGCTAATTTAGGGGCATCTTATACATTTACCTCTAATTTAAATTATGAGATGGGGTTATTGGTGAATAATTTATATAATACCTACTACGAAAACGTTGCATTGCGACCAATGCCTAATCGAAATTTTCAAATACAATTAACAATTAAATTTTAAACAATGAAACTAAGTAAATTGGCTTTTTTAGCCGTATTGATTGCCGTTATTTTTACCTCATGTGAAAGTACAGACGATGCTACAGAATTACCCGTAGAGCTGCCCTTGGGGGATTATGAAAATGGATTAATAATAAATGCTGAAGGCGCATTTGGAAATGGTAATGCTTCTATTGGTTATATCTCAAATGATTTATTGTCTCAAGAAGATGGCATTTTTATGAATGTAAACAATAGACTTTTAGGTGACACGTCTCAAAGTATCACATTTACAGATGAATTGGCTTTTATAGTGGTGAATAATTCTAATAAAATTGAAATTGTAAACCGTTATACTTTTGAATCTGTTGCTACAATAGATAGTGGGTTATTAAACCCTCGCTATATTGCGATTTCAGAGAATAAAGGGTATGTAACCAATTGGGGAGATCCAAGTATTGCAACTGATGATTTTATTGCTGTAATAAATCTAAGTTCTAATGTTTTAGATGCTACTATTCCAGTTGCTGAAGGGCCTGAGCAAATTTTGGCTAAAGGGGCTAAACTATATGTTTCTCATAAAGGCGGTTTTAATGTTAATAATAAAATATCTATAATAAATGCTAATGATAATGCTGTAAATACCATTGTTGTTAATGATGCTCCAGATGAAATGGTTTTTGATAGTTCTGGAAATTTAATTGTTTTAAGTTCTGGGAAAAATTTATTTTGGGAAATGCCTCCTGTTGAAACACCCGCTTCAATAACTAAGATAAATACAAGCACAGACACGGTGTTAACTAATTTTGTTTTTCCTATGGGAGCGCACCCAGGTTTAATGGCTTACGAAAATGGGATAACGTATTATATACTAAATGATAAATTATATGGTTTACAGGATACAGATACGACATTACCCACTACATCATTATTAGATATAGAACTCACTTCTTCGGCACCATTTATTTATGGAATGCGGGTAAAAGGGAACACTTTATATGTGATTGATGCTAGTTTTGCTGAACAGAGCGATTTATTAATCTACGATTTAAGTTTAAATGTAAAATTAGAGACTTTAGATGTTGCTTTGGGGGCTTCTAAAATTTATTTTAATTAAAAATTGGTATTGAACTCTTTGTGCTGGATCCCTTTTTTAACTCGGGAATATTTGGTCTTATTTTAACGTGAGTTCGACCTAAGAAAATTTACGTTAGTCAGACAAGTAAGTTTTCATCAAAAGCCTAATTTCGATGCCATTTTTCTTCGTTTCTCTTTGAAAAATCATTCAATTTGACGGCTTTTTCATTCTAAATCCTTAGATCGAACTTACGTTATTTTATTTGGATTTAGTCATCTAGTCGACCTTTAAAAAACGATAATCGTTTTTTAAAGGTCGATTATCTAAAAAGAAAATTGAATCAGAAATAGCGAGTGCGACTTCTTTTCGTCCAATAGAGTTAGGTGTTTCAACGATTAAATCATTTGCAATACGTCTATCCTCGTATATTGCAACTATTGATTCTTTTACTCTTATAAAGTTATTTTTAACTGTTAATATTAGTTGTAATTATTAGAATAAAAATCATCAAAATTCCCTGAACCCATTTTAACCTTATTATAAAATGTCTTTTAAAAATGATTAACTAGTTAACAATTAACAACTCTTTATTCTTTACTGCTTCATCAATATCAACAGTTATATATTTATGGCTGTTAAAAAATCTTCTTGAATTAGTAAGTTTTATAGTTGCGACTTGTTTTCCATTACTTTTCTCTTTAATAGAAGTTATTACAACTTTCTGGCCTTTAATATTCGTGTAATTAGCTATTCCACCTTTTTTGATAATAAAGTTTGCTCTTGGAAAATGGATATGTTTGTAGTTAATATCGCTGGCATTACCAATTTGAAACACATTACCTTCATTAAAATGTGATGTTGAATCCTGAGAATACAAAGAGACTGAAATAAATAACACTAAAACGGAACTTAAAATGTAATTTTTCATATCATTTAAATTTATTGAATATTCAAACCATAAACACAATTAAAGGGGTAGTTGAATATAATCGCATAATAAATGAAATCAATTTAATAATTTTTTAAGAAAAAGTGGCACAACATCTAATAAAATTAATTGC
>CALDCO010000141.1 GCA_937937185.1 uncultured Flavobacteriaceae bacterium | reverse complement strand
AAATTGCTTTGCAACGGTTTCTGCTTTTCTGGTTTCAGAATAATCGTAAAAACCTTCTCCAGACTTTACGCCTAATTTACCAGCTTGTACCATATTAACTAAAAGCGGACAAGGCGCATATTTAGGATTTTTAAACCCATTATACATCACGTTTAATATAGACAAACAAACATCTAAACCTATAAAATCGGCTAATTGTAAAGGTCCCATAGGATGCGCCATGCCTAGTTTCATTACTGTATCTATTTCTTGGACTCCTGCCACCCCGTTAAATAAAGTCTCGATAGATTCGTTAAGCATTGGCATTAAAATTCTATTCGCCACAAAACCAGGATAATCATTAACTTCAGTTGGTGTTTTACCTAGTTTTTTTGATAATTCCATAATGGTTTTAGTAACCGAGTCGCTAGTTGTATAACCACGAATAATCTCTACCAATTTCATAATGGGTACAGGATTCATAAAATGCATACCAATAACTTGTTCTGGTCTTGAGGTGGCCGCGGCAATTTGTGTAATAGAAATGGAAGAGGTATTCGTTGCTAATATGGTGTTTTTAGGTGCAATGTCGTCTAACTGCTTAAATATTTTTAATTTTAAATCGGTGTTTTCTGTAGCTGCTTCAACAACTAAATCGGCTGTTTTTACGCCTTCCGCGAGGGTAGTATAAGTACTAATATTAGCCAGTGTTTCAGTTTTATTGGCCTCAGAAATTTTTTCTTTGGCAAGCATACGATCCAAATTTTTGGTAATCGTTGCCAAACCTTTTTCTAGGGAGGCTTCACTAATGTCTATAAGTTGTACTTTAAATCCGGATTGAGCGAAAGTATGGGCTATTCCGTTGCCCATTGTTCCAGCTCCAATTACTGCTATGTTTTTCATGAAAAAATATTTTTTATTTCCATAACTTCCGATAAACATCGGGAGGAAATCTATTGGTGTTTGTTATTCTTATTCTTCAAAATGGTTTACCAGGAATACTTCGGTCTTTTCAGATAAGTATTTGATGTCATTACCAATTAAAATTGATCAATAATCATATTAGCAATGCGTAAGGCCTCGGTGCCATCATGTAAGGTCACGGTTGGGGTGGTGTTATTCGTTATGGCATCAGCAAAGGTTTCTAATTCTTCTAAAATGGCATTATTATTCTCAATTTGCGGATTATCGAAATAGATTTGTTTTTTTAAGCCTTCAGCATTCTGTAAAATCATGTCGAAATCGCCAGGTTTTTTTGGCGCATCCTTCATTTTAACGACCTCACATTTTTTTTCTAAAAAATCTACCGAGATGTACGCGTCTTTTTGAAAGAAACGTGTTTTTCTCATATTTTTTAAAGAAATGCGACTTGCTGTTAAGTTGGCGACGCAGCCATTTTTAAATTCAATACGCGCATTGGCAATATCTGGCGTGTCGCTTATCACAGAAATTCCACTTGCACTTACACGTTTTACTTTTGAATCGACGACACTAAGTATCACGTCAATATCATGAATCATTAAATCTAAGACCACAGGAACATCTGTTCCTCGGGGGTTAAATTCTGCCAAACGATGCGTTTCAATAAACATGGGGTTTTTTAATTGTTTTTTAACGGCTTTAAAAGCTGGGTTGTAACGTTCGACATGCCCTACTTGACCTTTTACGCCTTTTTCGGCAACCAAGGTGCGTAAAATTTCAGCTTCCTCTATAGTATTCGTAATTGGTTTCTCTATAAATATGTGCTTACTCTTAGAGATTGCTTTTCTTGCACAGTCGTAATGCGATAGGGTAGGCGTTACAATATCTACGACATCTACAGCATCAATTAAAGCTTCTATAGAGTTAAAATATTTATAACCAAACTCAGCTTCAACTTGTTTGGCATTTTCCTCATTCGCATCGTAAAAGCCAATAAGGTCATATTTATTAGATTCATTAAGAAGTCTTAAATGAATTTTTCCCAGATGCCCAGCACCTAATACACCAGCATTTAACATTAAGTATATGTTTTCAACAAAACTAAGTATTTTTCATAAATTTTAATGGCTAATCATTAATAAAACATGATGAATTCCATTAGACTTTTTTTATGCCCTAAAAACCGACTTAAATTCATTAACATAGTGTTCTTTTTCGCAGCGTGTTATTGCTGTTTTGTATTCAAAAATGGGCCTTATTTGAACAAATGTTAACAGCATTTTGATTAAACGGTACAAATACTAAAAGCTAAGAGGCGCTCTATAAAGGCGGCTTTTTAAAAAATCAATTCAAAATCATTTTTAAGCTTAAAATCTTTCCTTAATTTTAGCACACTAAACGACCTTAATTTTGATTGATAATTATAAGCATAAAGGCCTAAGACAGCAGTTGGTTTTAACGGTTAAGTCTAAAGGCATTACAAATGAAGCGGTTCTTAATGCGATAGGGAAAATACCACGACATTTGTTTATGGATTCTAGTTTTTTAGACCATGCCTATCAAGACAAGGCCTTTCCTATAGCGGCAGAGCAAACCATCTCTCAGCCCTATACTGTGGCGTTTCAGAGTGAATTGTTACAAGTTAATAAAAATGATAAAGTACTGGAAATAGGAACAGGTAGTGGCTACCAAACCGCTGTTTTATGCGAATTAGGCGCCAGAGTATATAGTATAGAACGGCAGCAAGAACTTTTTAAAAAAACAAGTCAGTTTTTGCCAAAATTAGGGTATAGGGCAAAGAAATTTATTTTTGGTGATGGCTATAAAGGCTTAATTGAAGAAGCGCCTTTTAATAGTATTATTGTTACAGCAGGCGCACCTTTTGTACCCAAACCACTGTTGGCACAATTGGTTATTGGCGGGCGTTTAGTCATTCCAGTAGGGGAAACGGTTCAAATTATGACGCTTTTTATTCGTAAAGGCGAAAAGGAATTTGAAAAAACAGAATTTGGCGAATTCCGTTTTGTACCGCTTTTAGAAGATAAGAATTAGAGGAGGTGTTATGTTTAGCGTTTAGTTGT
>CALDCO010000140.1 GCA_937937185.1 uncultured Flavobacteriaceae bacterium | reverse complement strand
AGAGGCTTTTTTGCTTTTTCTGCAAAAAACTGGATTTTGTTTTGTGGGGAGTTTATTCTATTTCTTATAACCTATTTTATTCCTCTTTTCTGGATTTTCCTTCTTTTCAATAAGTTCATCTAAATAATTAAAAACCAGTTCTATATTTTTACTATGATTAGATAACTTCTTTTTAATTTCTTCTATATCAAGTTTTAAATTTAGATTGTCAGTTAAAGCTTCTCGCATTTGTATAAAAACTTCTGTGATACGAACACTCATTAATTTTGCTTTTTTACTTCTAAGCACATGTGATAATTGTAAAATTCCGTGTTCTGTAAATACCATTGGTAAATAACGTGTTCCACCTCTTCCTTTTTTTGAGGTCACAATTTGTGACCTCAAAAGTTCGTTTTCATCTGGAGTTAATTCAAACATAAAATGAACTGGAAAAATATCAATATTACGTTTTACTGCTTGTTTTAGTTGTTTTGTTTCTACTCCATAAAGTTCAGCTAAATCTCTATCTAGCATCACTTTTTGATCTCTAATCAAATATATTTTATTAGTAATTATTTCGTCTGGAATAGTAATTTCTTGACTCATTTATTTTATGCTTTTCTATTTGTAAAAATAGTTTTTTAATTGGGTATCGCAATTTGTGATACCTAAATTTTGATACTCCAATTTGAACCTCAAGATATCGGATGGAAGTTATTGACGATTTCGTGCAAGCTTTCTAAATCATTTTTCGGATGCCTTTTAGTAGATCCTAGCACGAATTTAAGGTACAAATTCGCGCTATCCAGTAATGCAAATTTATTTAAAGACCCTAAAATGCTACAACGATTGCAGGATATTTCTAATTTACCTACTAAAGATAAAGAGTGCTTATTAACCACGGTAGATCACTTTATTAAAGCTTCTAAAATTAGTAGAATATAAAAAAACAGTAACCAATTTTTACTTTGATTACTGTTTTGTTTTCTTACTCTAACGCGCACGGAAAACATTTCCGCGCTATCGGGTTTGGAGTTAAATTACAAAAAGCCTTTATTTTCTAGTAAGTATAGAATTATAAAAGCTTTTTGTATATTACCGTTTTATTTACACTCAATATGGCACCCGTCACAGACGAGCGCTCAATGTCATTAAGTTAAGCAAAATTCATATACTATCTTTTTGATTTTTAGCTACTTTAGGTTTTGTTCTTGATCGATATTTCCCAGATTTTCGGATATAGGATCGATTTGGACGTATAGGAATTTGATGTTCCAATAACAAGAGTTTAATTTCCTCTACTACTTTTTCCATGGAGTCCTTGCTGAAAAACAATTCAAGTATTCTGTTCTTTAGGATTCCATAAGAAAGATTTGTGTTTATCTTGTAATTATACTTTCGGTTTTGGTTCTGTTCCTGTAATTCTTCTTCTAAATCACCCTTTATCAAAGTTTGGATATTGCTTACAAATAAAGCAGCATAAAAGTCCTGTAAAATACTTTGCTTAGAATAGCCTGAAAAATGTTCTACTTTTAATTTGTTCTTGAGTTCATCATAAAAAGTTTCTACACCCCATCTTTTAGCATAAAGACTTTTGAATAACTTATTAGCATAAACTTTAATATTTAATAATGATGTCATTAAGACCTCAACACCTCCTTTAGGTAATTCTACTCTAACAAGACGAACTCTAATAGGCGTGTTTTTAGAATATGGTTTATCAGATAATTTAGTATTTTTACCAGGGTAAATGGAAACGACCTGAGATCTTTTTTTACTTTTTTCAAAATCTATAGTTAGTTGGCTAAAGTTGACTTTAACCCGAATTAAATAGTCTAAACCTCTTTCAATGTGCTCATGAATAAAAGCATAAGAAGGGTACCCTCTATCGTATATTAATAAATCGCCTTTTTCACAATACGATAGATGCTTTAAAGCCAGAGCTCTTTCTCCTTGTTTTAATGGTGCCAATACACCATCTAAAACATAATTATTTTCTACATCGTAAAGGACAGAGCATCTAGCCTGTACAATACTTGTGGCTGATTGATTTTTCGTTTCCCCATAATAAGATTTTAACTCTTTGGTAATGGGCAATGTAATTCTTGAACCATCTACAGCTAAAAGCCTAAAGCCTTGCCATTTTTTTATTGCTACATCATTATCAGTATAAAACTCATTGGTTAGGCTACAGGACAAATGCTTAAATACTTCTGGCTTAATTTTTTTGCGAGCTTGAACAAAAGCACTTTTTGTAAACTTATTAGAAGCATTTTTCTTCCCTAGAAAATTAAAAAAGTTTTCTATCTCTAAGGCCAGACTTTTTCTTAGCATGTTCAACATAAACAACAAGATAAGATGAAATGTTTGTTTTCTAACCCTTGTAAAGTACTTTTTTGATACTCGAAATTCTAGTTTTAGGCTTTCACTTAGCAATTCTGTTTTTATACGTCCTAGAATAAAATCAGAAGTTTTTTTTCAATGTATTAATGCTTTGATTATAAATATAATATACGGATTTTTGATACAAAAAACAAATCTAAAATAATGTAAATCAATTAAATAAACCTTTAACTTAATGACATTGGACGAGCGCTAGCAGAGGATATATAGTTTTTGTTTACTTTTAATCGGTATGGAATCGTTTCTTACTCATTACGGCACCCGTCAAAGACGAGCGCTAGCCGAGGAGTTTAGCTACGAAACTATTTCTTAGAAACGATCTCTAAAGGAAGAACTTGGTCGCTATACCTAATGCCGTCACTTGCAGTGAAGGATACAAATAATTGATAAAAGTGACCATCTGGTAAATCTTTAGAAGGTGTCATTCCCTCTAATGAGAACGTC
>CALDCO010000139.1 GCA_937937185.1 uncultured Flavobacteriaceae bacterium | reverse complement strand
CTGTTGGTTTACCTGTAGCTATAGCTGCTTTGGCAATATTAAACAATAAAATAAGCACTTATGGTGTTCAAATTCCCATTAAAGAAGAAATTTATAACCTTATTTTAAAAGAACTTGAAGATTACCATATTGTATTCAAAGAAAAAGAAGTGCCTTATCTAGGTTATAATTCTTTAAATGTTTAGCAAGGTAAGTTCGACATAAGAAAATTTACATCAGTCTCTTTTTCGCAAAGCAATGAAAAAAAACGTATCGATAACTTTTTGGGGTGACATCATGTCTTCTAGATACAAATTTACGCCGCTACGCTTTGTAAATTCACTCGAAGCGACGCGTGCAATTTATAGTGAATTAAAAAGAAAACCGTCGTCTGTTCGAGTGTTTTTCGAAAAGAAATGGAGAAAAACGTATCGAGAACCTTTCGGGGTGACATCATGTCTTCTCGATACAAATTTACTGCGCTAAGTTTCGTAAATTCACTCGATGTGACGCGCACAATTTAAAGAGAATTAAGAGGAAAATCATCGTCTGTTCGAGTGTTTTTCGCAAAGAAATGGAGAAAAACGTATCGAGAACCTTTTGGCGTGGGATCATGCCTTCTCGATACAAATTTACTGCGCTAAGTTTCGTGAACTCACTCCAAGTGAGGCTTTCAATTTATAGAAAAACAGCAAGGCTTTGCTTAGCTACGGTTAAATTTTAGTGAGTCATTTTAGGTCGGAAATGGTACTATATAGAAATTAAGCTAGTAATACCTACAAATATAAAAGTGGTTTAAGCTTTTGATTTTTCACAAAAAACTTAAACCACTTTTATATCTAAATTAAACGCTACTTATTTTTTAATAAATCGTTTATTAATAATTTGATTGTCTATTTTAATTTTTAAGAAATAAATTCCTGTAGAAAGTGTACTCACATCGACCACAGTTTGATTTCCGATATTATTTTTAGAACTAATAATTCTTCCCAAATTATCTATGATTTGAATGGAGCCCTGCGTTATGGATTTAGAATAATTAATATGCAATGCATTTTTTGCAGGATTTGGATAAATTTGAAGCTCATCTGAACTCAAGGTATCTTCAGTAGATAAAATATCCCCATTTCGTCTTAACCATATTCTAGTGGCCTGCCAGAAATCGTCGTTACCGCCACGGTCTGAAAATTCTATAGACAATTTGCCATCCTTAACATCGACATCGGCTTGGCGATTAAAAAATTCATTCTGTTTTGTATCTACATCATTAAATATCACGTCGCCTTCGGCTTTTACCTGCATGTTATCATGAGCAAAGTCTTTATCTCCAAAAGTAATGAGTACATTCCAATTGCCGTTTAAGACTCTGGCTTCAAATGTTCTTGTTTGTTTAGATTGTACAAAGTCTCTATTTAAATTGTTGGTATTTTGAATGCCTCGGTCTCTTGCCTGTAAAGCTGTTGTATTAGTCCACCCAAAATTTATGCCTTTTGTAACATTAGAAACTCTTATATAATCGTCAAAAACTTTAGAATTTGCTGTTCCCAAATCGAATCTGTACTCTTTCTCTTCTGCTATTTCTGGCAGCACATCGGCACAAGGAATCGTTTCAAACACCATTCTTCCTGAATTATAATATAAACGTTCGTTTATCGTTGCAAAATCGTAAGCATCACCTGTATGAGCAGCTTGCCCATTAAAACGTTGTTTTACATTTCTTCTATAGGTATCTTTAACAGGTATTGCACAGCGGTACTCGTCTTTATATAATCCTATGTTGTCGAAAGGAATATTTGGCGCATAGCTAGGGCGCGGTTCCTTGAATTTAAAATTAAGTGTATTTGGATTAACAAAGATGCTAAGGTCTACATTTTTAGAATCTCGCTCGCCTCCAATTCCTCCATTTATGTTTCTATTATTACTCCAAAACATATTTTCATAATAACGACACTCATAAGCTCGCATTCTGTTATCGGCATTATATTTATTGATAACTATTCTAAAAGAAGGATACCTTTCTGTCCAGAATGGGTGTACTCTCTCACTCCAATTTTCTGTAGTTAATCCTCTTTCCCAATTATCTACGCCAACTGCTTGAAGCATTCTTCCTATATAGTTTGGTTTGGCCTTAGAATTTACATCATTATTAGCAATATAATCGATTGTTCTTTTGTATTTACTTCCGTTATCATCTCCATTTCTAATACCAGTATGGCAATCTAATAGTACATTCCTAAAAACCTTATGCCCAGCACCGCCATTCATTTTAATGGCTTCCCAACCACCTTTATACATTACGTTTTCTATTACCGATTCTCCTCCATCAAAATCATCTGAAAAAAAAGCAGCTCTACCTAATAGTTTTGGGACACTCATAATATGGTGCACAAAGTTATGTTTAATCACATTTCCATGAGACCAAATGGCATTTCCAGTGTAAAACACTCCCCCGTCTCCTTCTTCAATCCCCACATTAAAGGCTTCATTACGTTCTATAAGGTGTTCTGCACCACGGTGAGTTACAGGTTGACCGTTTATATTGTGCATGAAGTTATTCCTAAACACATTTCCTGCACCGTCTATTCCACAAGCTTTACCATAAAAATCTTTCGAAAATACTTGAGTAAAATGACAATTTTCAATTTTATTATTGCCATAAGTAATGCCATCGGGTTTTACTTTTCCTCCGTACAATCTAGAACCACCGCCATCATACATATCACAACTCAAAACAGTACTATTAGTTACATCATGCCATATATTTACAGCGGCAATATGCTCAGCAATAAATCTAAAGCGTATTCCTGCTACTAATATATTATCACTCTTACCAATAATATTAATGGCGCCTTTGCCACCACCCTCTTGTTTACCAAGGTTTTGAATGGTCATTTTTTTAACCGTTACATCCTTAGCATCTCTAATTTCAAACAATTGTGGTCCTGCCCAGACTCCTATGGTTGTATTTTCATTTATCTCACTATCAAACCAAACATATAATTTAGAATCGTTGGTATTAAAAAACCACTCGCCAGGTTCATCTAATTCATAAAGGAGGTTAGAAATAAAGAAGCGCATAGGGTGGCTTCCTCTACCAGCTAAACCATACCTTGTTCCGTTAACGAATCTAATTTCTCCTGTAGAACTCACAGAGTGAATGGCATTAGTTTCTCTTAACCAATCTGCAGATAAGTACCCCTTTACTTGAACTCTGTTATTAACTTTAAGCTCGTTATTCCATTTAGAAGCATCAATCTTTTCTACCAATTTAAATTTTGGCCCCTTAGGATTATCACTAGTCCCTTGGGTATTTATTGTTTCTTGACTTGTGTTTAGTGCATTTTTATTTACATGAGCAAAGCCTATATTAGGAAAACGGGCTAGGGTTTTCATTTCGTCGTTTATAGATATTTGAGAGGTTGGGGCAGCAAGAAGTTCAATTAAATCTGGATCTTCTATTTTAAACGCTTTAACATTACCAATGGCTTTAGGATTTAACTTTTTTAAATCATTTTGGTTGGTAACGGTTTTAAAACCCTGGGATTCTATGGGCTTGCTCCCATCAAAAATAACCAATTCATTGTTATACCCGCTAAAAGTAACTCCATTGTCTTGAGACCCTAGCTTACAGGTTGTATCAAAACTATAGCGACCGCCTCTAATCCATATTTTAGTCGCTCCAACCGCTCTTGCTTTGTCTCTGGCACCTATTAAAGTGGCTAATGGTTCATCAATTGTTCCTTTGTTATTGTCGTTTCCCGTTTCAGAAATAAATAACTCATTTTGAGCGTTTAAAGAAACCGAAAAAAAGAGAGCTAGAAATAAAAAATTTAAAAGGTAATTTTTTGCATCCATGAGTGAAGGTATTTAGCTAATAATGTGGTTGATAAATTTGTTTATGTGTCCATTTTAATCTATTCGATACCTAAGATGCCCTTTCGGGGGAAAACGCTAGCTATAGACTAAAAATGTAACATAAATTTTGAACCCAATTTATAGAATAATCATTTTATTTTAATAATTAATCGATTAAAAGCAAATTTATAGCTATAAATACCTAAGAATTGCTAAAGCATTAGTAAGTGTGATAAAATTAGGGTAATACAGAAATTACTCTTTTAAAAATATCATAACCAGTACTACTTAATAATTGGCGGCGCACCGGCAAGGATTTCTTCGTTAGCATAAGCTTCAAATTTTTTGAAATTGTTTCTAAAAAAGTCAGCTAATTTATGAGCCGTTTTGTAATACCCTTCATCATTATTCCATGTTGTTCTGGGGCTTAGTACTTCCGTAGGGACATTAGGACAAATTCTTGGTTGTTGTAGCCCAAAAACAGAATGTATGTGGTAATTATCTTTATTAGCATTTTCTAGCGACCCATCCATTGCTGCGGTAATCATTGCTCTAGTATATTTTAGTTCCATACGCTTCCCTACACCATAAGGCCCTCCAGTCCATCCGGTACTTACCATCCAAACGGTAACTCCCGCTTCTTTCATTTTACGGCTTAGCATTTCAGCATATTTTGTAGGGTGTAAAGGCATGAAAGGTGCTCCAAAACAAGCCGAAAAACTTGGTATTGGCTCGGTAACTCCTGCTTCGGTTCCAGCAACTTTGGCGGTATAGCCAGAAATAAAATGGTAAGCTGCTTGCCCAGGAGTTAATTTAGATATTGGCGGCAACACGCCAAAAGCATCGGCCGTTAAAAAGAAAATGTTTTTTGGGTGCTTACCAATCGAGTCTTTTTGTATGTTATCAATATGATAAATAGGATAGCTAACCCGAGTATTTTGAGTAATAGATGTATTTTTAAAATCTACTTCTCCATTATTATCCATGACCACGTTTTCTAATATGGCGCCACGCTTTATAGCCTTGTATATTTCGGGCTCTTTTTTTGCAGATAAACCAATAACTTTAGCATAACAACCCCCTTCAAAATTAAATACCGTGTTTTCTTTGGTCCAACCGTGTTCATCATCGCCAATGAGTTTACGATCTGGGTCTGCAGATAAAGTCGTTTTTCCAGTTCCAGATAAGCCAAAGAAAATTGCGGTATCGCCGTCTTTTCCAACATTGGCACTACAATGCATAGGCAATGTATTTTTAAAAACCGGCAAAATAAAGTTCAAGGCAGAAAAAATGCCTTTCTTAATTTCTCCAGTATATCCAGTACCACCAATAAGTGCAATTTTTCGTGTAAAATCTAAGGCTGCAAAATTGTGTTGGCGTGTTCCATCTATTTCAGGGTCTGCCATAAACCCTGGTGCATTTACGATAAGCCATTCTGGAGAAAATGTTTTTAAGTCTTCTGGCTCTGGCCTAAGAAACATATTATAAGCAAACATATTACTCCAAGGGTATTCATTTATAACACGAATATTGAGTTTGTAATTAGTATCTGCACAAGCATAACAATCTCTTACAAATACCTCTTTGTTAGAAAGATAGTTAGTCACTTTATTATATAGCTTTTGAAAGTCGTCACTCTCGAAAGGAATATTAATATCTCCCCACCAAATACGATCTTTAGTCATCGCATCTTTAACAATAAAACGATCTTTTGGAGATCGTCCAGTAAATTCACCAGTATTTATAGCAATTGCACCTGAGTTAGCTTCTTTTCCTTGTTCTTTTTTTAAGATAATATCGTGTAGTACATCAGGCGATAATTGGTATTTAATAGTTGCATTATTTATACCGTAGTGTTCTAACGAAATCGTTTTCGTAGTTGGAGTATCGTTTACCATAAATTGTTTCATATTTATCGTATAAAATTACTAAAATTATAAATAAGGCCGATACAAATAGCAATTAATTAGGCTTATATTTTATAAACTTAAAAATCATAATACTCCAAGCAGTAATTAATAAGACCCCTCCCATTGGGGTTATAAAACCAATTGATTTAAAGTTAAAAGTCGTTAACTCGTTAATTGCCAATAGGTAAATAGAACCAGAAAAACATATAATTCCTACAATAACAAATCTAAAAATCTTTTTTTTGTCTGTTTCAGAAAGATATTTGGTTTCGCCAAGATACAATAACATTAAAGCATGATACATTTGATATCGTGTTCCCGTTTCAAAGATTATTATCGATTTTTCTGATATCACTTCTTTTAATGCATGAGCCCCAAAAGCCCCTAAAACAATACTAATTAATCCCAATATTGAAGCTGTAATTAAAAATTTTTTACCCATAGTTTGAATGATATTAGTTATGAGAAGGTTATTTCTCCAAAGCATTTTATTAAATTCGTATTAAAGTAAAACTAAAATTACTTAACATTATTCATTATGCGAAAGATTTTAATTATTGGATCTGGAAAATCAACCTCTTACTTAATTAAATATTTACTAGATCACTCGCAAAAAGAAAATCTTCATATTACTATTGGTGATATTAACATTCATAACGTTAATAAACTTATTGGTACTCACCAAAATGCTAATGCCATTAAATTAGATGTTTTCGATAAAAACGCTCGCAAATCTGCAATACAAAATGCCGATATTGTTATCTCAATGCTTCCAGCACGTTTTCATATAGAAGTGGCTAAAGATTGTGTGACTTATGGAAAAAATATGGTTACTGCGTCGTACATAAATGCTGAAATGCAAGCGCTAGACCAACAAGTAAAAAACAAAGGCTTAGTCTTTATGAATGAAATTGGTGTTGATCCTGGAATTGATCATATGAGCGCCATGCAAGTTATAAATCGCATTAGGAGTAACGGCGGTAAAATGATACTTTTTGAGTCGTTTACTGGAGGGTTAATTGCTCCTGAAAGCGACACTAATTTATGGAATTATAAATTCACATGGAACCCCAGAAATGTGGTTGTTGCGGGTCAAGGTGGTGCTGCAAAATTCATACAAGAAAATGCCTATAAGTACATTCCTTATAATCGTTTATTTCGCCGTACCGAATTTCTTGAAGTGGAAGGTTTTGGACGCTTTGAAGCCTATGCCAATAGAGACTCTTTAAAATACCAAAGTGTTTATGGTTTAGACCATATAAATACGTTATACAGAGGCACTATTCGTCGTGTAGGCTTTAGCCGAGCTTGGAATTTATTTGTCATTTTAGGGATGACCGATGATAGCTATATTATGGAAGATAGTGAAAATATGAGTTATCGCGATTTTGTTAATTCTTACCTGCCATATAGCCATTCAGATTCTGTTGAGCTTAAGTTTAGACATGCACTTAAAATTGATCAAGATGATATTATATGGGATAAATTATTGGAATTAGATATTTTTAATGCCCGTAAAAAGGTGGCGCTTAAAAAAGCAACACCCGCACAAATTCTTCAAAAAATTTTAATGGACAGCTGGACTTTAGATAAAACCGATAAAGATATGATTGTAATGTATCATAAGTTTGGATATGAGCTTAAGGGTAAAAAGCATCAAATAGATTCAACTATGGTGGCTTTGGGTGAAGACCAAACCTATACGGCCATGGCAAAAACTGTTGGTTTACCTGTAGCTATAGCTGCTTTGGCAATATTAAACAATAAAATAAGCACTTATGGTGTTCAAATTCCCATTAAAGAAGAAATTTACAACCCTATTTTAAAAGAACTTGAAGATTACCATATTGTATTCAAAGAAAAAGAAGTGCCTTATCTAGGTTATAATTCTTTAAATGTTTAGTAAGGTAAGTTCGACATAAGAAAATTTACATCAGTCTCTTTTTCGCAAAGCAATGAAAAAAAACGTATCGATAACTTTTTGGGGTGGCATCATGTCTTCTCGATACAAATTTACGCCGCTACGCTTTGTAAATTCACTCGAAGCGACGCGAGCAATTTATAGTGAATTTAATAAATGAAAACGATCGTCAGTTAGTGTTTTTTTAAAAAGAAATGGAGAAAAACGTATCGAGAACCTTTTGGCTTGGCATCATGTCTTCTCGATACAAATATACGCCGCTACGCTTTGTAAATTCACTCGATGTGACGCGCAACAATTTATAAAGAATTAAAAAGAAAACCGTCTTCTGTTCGAGTGTTTTTCGTAAAGAAATGGAAAAAAATGTATCGAGAACTTTTCGGTGTGGCATCATGTCTTCTCGATACAAATTTACGCCGCTAAGCTTTGTAAATTTACTCGAAGTGACGCGCGCAATTCAAAGAGAATTAAGAGGAAAATCATCGTCTGTTCGAGTGTTTTTCGAAAAGAAATGGAGAAAAACGTATCGAGAACCTTTTGGGGTGGTATCATGCCTTCTCGATACAAATTTACGCCGCTACGCTTTGTAAATTCACTCGATGTGACGCGCACAATTTATAAAGAATTAAAAAGAAAACCGTCGTCTGTTCGAGTGTTTTTCGTAAAGAAATGGAAAAAAATGTATCGAGAACTTTTCGGTGTGGCATCATGTCTTCTCGATACAAATTTACGCCGCTAAGCTTTGTAAATTCACTCGAAGTGACGCGTGCAATTTAAAGAGAATTAAGAGGAAAATC
>CALDCO010000138.1 GCA_937937185.1 uncultured Flavobacteriaceae bacterium | reverse complement strand
ATCTTCTATTAAAATAAGTTTGTGTTGTAATTCTGTGCGATTGAAGTAGTAAAAAGCATTAGCAGATAATACTGTGATTTCTACTTTGTCTTCTTCGGGGATTAGTTCTGCTACTTTAGATTGTAAATGGGTTTTTCCAACTCCAGAACTTCCTAAACTGATACAATGTAAAGGATTGTTTGTTTTACGAGATGTAAATATTAAATACATTAATAATCTATTATCGACTTCGCCAATAACTCCGCTTTTCCCTATGAGTGCATTGGTGTTTTCTAATAGGTTTTTAGCTTGTAAGAAGCTAATCGCTTCTTTTTCTTCTCTAGCAGATAGCGTTTTGTTAAATGGTTTTTGTAATTCGTTTTGCTTGTCGTTTAATAAAAAACGATGAGCTTCTAAAGCTTTAGTGACTTCTTGTAATGTTTTTCTAATGACGCTTGTTCCTATTTCTAATCGTTCTGCACATTTTCTAACTAACTTTTCTACTTGGTTGTCGTTGTATAAATCGATGCTTTGTCGCAGTATGTTTAATACAGCTTTAGTTTTGGTTAACTTCTCAACACTTAAGGTTACTCGTAAACTCTCTAACTTATTTAATTGTAAACCGCCTAGAATGTGGATTTCGATGGCTTTGGTTTTATAACAATAGTTGTTTGGATTTTGAGTATCTAAAATATTCATATTTAATATAGTTGCTAATATTTGGTACAAATCTATAAAATATTATTAATCATCAAAAGAATATTTGATTTTATTATATACTTTATTAGCAATATATTTGTCTTTTAAGTGAATAAAACCCTATTATATACCAAATATTAGTTACAATGCAGAGTTTCGGAAAAAAATTACGTGAGTGTAGAGAAGTTAAAAAGATTTCTCAAAATGAATTGGCTAAACTTATCGAAGCTCATCATTCTATTATTGGTAAATATGAACGTGATGAAGTTAAACCCTCTATTGATGTAGTTGTTAAAATGGCTAATACCCTAAATACAACTGTTGGCTATTTACTTGGAGAAACTGATGACAATAATGCTTTGCAAGATCCTTTAATGCTTAAACGCCTTAATGAGATTAACAATTTGCCGAATAAAGAGAAAGAAGCATTATTACTTACTCTTGATGCTTTTTTAAGAGACTTTAAAACTAAACAAGCTTTCTCCTAAAACCAATAAAAGCTCCTAAATCACCTTTAGAAGCTTTATTCTTTTTTATTTTCTTACTCGTGTACTTACTCGAACACGGCACTCGACAGGAGTCGATCGCTAGCGTTTACTCATTCGGGCGCGAGCTGGGGTACTTACTCGAACACGGCACTCGTCGAAGACGATCGCTAGCGAACACGAGGACCAGCAGGGACTATTTTTTTTTATATTGTAATAGAATACTTTCTCCATCATTATTTTTCTTTACAAAACTGCCATAGTTGTCTATAATATTTTCATCATCTGTGACATAAACAGGAAATGTGACATGATTATATTCTCGTACTATTTTTAGTGGATTTTCCGCGTTTGAAGTCGCATAATAAACTTCATCTTCTAATACACCTTCTAAATAATAATTACCTGTTTCTTTAAACATATATTCAAAATGTATAGAATCTTTAAATTTAGCAGCGAACGACCTTGATTTTTTATTATTCAATATATGTTGAAAATTATCATTTATTAATTTCTTATTATGCTTTAGATGAAATGATAAAAGTCGCATAGTATCACCTTTTTTATGAATAAATGTAGTTAAAGTATCTAATTCACTTTTATATGAAATACCTCCTTTATATATTTTATTTACATGTAAGGTGTCAGGAAAATAGAATTCAAAAAATGTTTTTCTACTTAACTCCTTGGAAGTGATATTTTCAGACAGCTTATGATCTTCTTTACAAGCTGAAATATAAATAATGAGCAATAACACAATTATTTTTTTCATAATATTTTAATTGTTATCATTAATTTTTTTAGCCTCAAGATCTAAACTATCTATTCTTTTTATGGCTGCATCCATGGTTCTTGCTGAATCTTTCTTTTTAACGTCAACTTCTTTAACAGTTTTATTTACTGTAGCAGAAACTCCACCTGGAACTGGAGACACAACTATATTTCCTGTTGGAATATCAAACGTAGTTTTTTGATTATTTTTTACCTCATTTTGTATTTCTTCGGCTTTTTCATAATTATCAACAGCATCTTCAGTAGCTTTAACTCTTTTTCCTACACCTAAGAAAGCTTTAAGAAATCGAACAAATGCATTTCCTCCTCTTAAACCTCCTCCTGGCATAACTTCGCTAATGTCCATATGTTTTCCTACATCTCCTGCTCGTGGTTCAAACATTCCCATGTTTCTTCCTCCATCTCCAAAGGAACTATCTATAATAAGGTATTTCTCACCGCTTTTTCCACCCTCATCATTATCATCTAAAACAACTGCATCTTCATCAATTATAGGTTTAGTTGTTTTCTTTTCAGCTTCTTTAAATACTATTGTTTCACCTTTATTAGAATTTAAATTATTCCATGTAGGATTATTGATATCAAACATATCACTAGTTCCCCAACGGCCCTTATCTGTATAATATGTTTCATTTTGTTTTACAACATCTGTCCAATCAACAACCTTCTGTAAAGTATACCCAAACTCTTTTTGAATATCGGGGTCGTTTAAATTAGCGGCTATTTGAGTTGGTCCATCTCCTGCTTGAATTGTATAACCAACAAGAAATCCATTCTTAACTCTAGGTTCTAAACCTTCTAATTCTGTAGACATTATTGGTGTATTTCCACTAAACTGATAAGGCGTATACCAAGGATAAGCATGTACCATTGGGTCTTCTGCAAAGAACCTACCAATTCTCGGGTCATACATTCTATATTTAAAGTTTATACTATTACCTTCCCCTTTAATTTCATCATCTTTTTCTTGCCCTTGGAAGCCATAACGGTACGAGTCTGTTGAGCCGTGACGATTAGGAAGGAGTTGACCAAATGGAAAGTAGTTATTCTTTTGAAGTAAAATCATCAATAAATTCATCATCTCTTTTTCGCCAGGGTTTTTCACCATCTTCTGTTAAAAAATTAGTCCATCGGCTTAGCATATTACCGATAATATGTTTGGTGATTATTGAAATGCTATTAGAATGTTCATTTGGTTGTAAACGTAATGCCTCCACCGATAATTGGTCAAATGTTTTTTCGCCTAATTTCTTATAATACTCAAATTGTTTTAAAACACTAGTTAAATAAGTAGACATTAAGAATTGATTTATTTTTTAGAAAATTCTAAACTAACAGAATTAACACAATAGCGCTCACCGGTTTTTGTGGGGCCATCGTTAAAGACATGTCCCAGATGTCCGGCACAATTAGAACAAACAATTTCTGTACGAATCATACCATGCGATTTGTCTAAAACGCGATTAACAGTGCCTTTTATAGAATCGTCAAAACTA
>CALDCO010000137.1 GCA_937937185.1 uncultured Flavobacteriaceae bacterium | reverse complement strand
CCCTGCAGACCCTGTTGGCCCTCTAAACACTATAGGGCAATTTAATTGCCCCCCAGACATTTGTCTAATTTTAGCAGCATTATTTATTATTTGATCTATGCCAACCAAAGAAAAGTTGAACGTCATATACTCTACTATTGGCCTATTACCCGTCATAGTAGAACCAATAGCAACACCTGCAAAACCCAGTTCTGCAATGGGCGTGTCAATTACACGTTTTTCTCCAAACTCGTCTAACATCCCTTTTGAGGCTTTATACGCCCCATTATACTCAGCAACTTCTTCTCCCATTAAATAGATGCTTTCATCGCGTCGCATTTCTTCACTCATAGCCTCGCAAATAGCTTCTCTAAATTGAATTGTCTTCATATTATTTAATGATTTTGATATGCAAAAGTATAAATTTATACCATAATTTTAAGTATATTTAATCTTCAAAATTTTTAACCTATGAAATATATTTATTTTTGCTTGTTTATTATTTCGCAATTTTCTTTTGTAGGTTTTTCTCAGACTGACGACCCGGTGCATATTTTATGCCCAAAAATAGGGTTTTGTGGTATAAGTATCCCAGATGAAATTAATGTCCCTTTAGTTACCGATAATCCTGATGGAGAAACCATAACGCTTACACATCCAGAACAATATATAACAGATATTTTTGCCAATTACACTATTTATTCTTTTTACAAAACGTCCTCTAGTTCTACTTCAAGACATTATACTATTGTTTTCAATGACAGAAATTTATTAGTCGATTTACAAGCTAATGTTCCAGAAACCGTTTTTGGATCTAGCCATTGTTTTAAAACTGTCCCTTTAGAGAATTCCGTTATTTCTTTTTTGGACGGAAAATCATTTGATTTTAAAAAATATTTTCAAGAAATAGAAGGCGGGTGTCCTCCAGATCCCAACGATTCTTATCCTGGGTGTAGACCTATTGATACTCCTATTGGTTTTAATTTTACCATAAAATTTGATTATGAGCCTGCAACAGATAAGCTAATAATGAAAACTTTATCACCAACTTCGTGCGAAAATTCTTTTTCTATTGCTCTCAAAGGTATTGAAGCTTATTCTGAAAACCAGGTAAAACTATGGTCTGTTGATGGGGGTTTTACAATATCTACTCCAAGTAGCGATAACCAAAATTGCCACCGAATTGAAGAGTTTTTTTATCAAATGTTTGACATTGCATGTAGATATTATGATTTATCTGGGAGTATAAAAATTATTACCGATGAAATAAACAATACTGTTACTTTTCGAAAACCAACGTCAATTTTCGGGGTAGACTATATTTATCTAGAAGAAAACTCTTTATCGGTTAGTGAGCATACTTTTAATTCTATAAAAATATACGAAACTACAGGAAGTCCTTATCTTAATATTTCTAATGCAAAAAGTTTAAATTTCGACTTAGAAATTTATACATTGTCAGGACAGAAAGTTCTCAACAGAACGCTATATGAAAACAAAAAAATAAACATAAGCAATTTAAATTCAGGTGTTTATTTCATTAATTTATATGGCTCAAAAAGCTCAAACATGGTTTATAAATTTTTAAAAAGGTAATTATTTTAAATTTTGCTATGCATGCATAGCAAAATTTAAAATATAATAAGTAACTTTGCGCTATGACTAAGAAATGGTCGTTTTCTGTTTTTTACTCATGAAAAAAATTGCCTGAAGCTAATAGCTACTGCATCAGTATAGTTCGTTCAATTTATTTAAACAACCTAATAATCTAAATACAATAATATGAAAATTTTAGTGTGTATTAGTCACGTTCCAGATACCACATCGAAGATTAATTTTACAGATAATGACTCTAAATTTGATACCAATGGGGTTCAGTTTGTGATTAACCCTAATGATGAATTTGGTTTAACAAGAGCCATGTGGTTTAAAGAAAAACAGGGTGCTATTGTTACGGTTGTAAACGTAGGGGGTATAGAAACAGAACCTACGTTAAGAAAAGCTTTAGCTATTGGTGCAGACAGTGCCATTAGAGTAAATACTGATGCTAAAGATGGTTTTCATGTGGCCAAAGAATTAGCTAAGGTCGCTAAAGACGGGGCATATGACTTAGTTATTGCAGGGCGCGAATCTATTGATTATAATGGTGGCATGGTTCCTGGAATGTTGGCGTCTTTAATCGATGCTAATTTTGTTACCAATTGCATTCATTTAGAAATTGAAGGCACTACTGCTAAAGCCACTAGAGAGATCGATAGTGGTAAAGAAACGGTTTCGACCACGCTTCCACTAGTAATTGGTGGACAAAAAGGATTGGTTGAAGAGAATGATTTACGCATTCCTAACATGAGAGGAATAATGATGGCTCGTAAAAAGCCATTAACCGTATTAGACCCCACATATTCAACCACTGAAACTGCCGCTGTAAAATTTGAAAAACCAGCACCAAAAGGTGCTGTAAAATTAGTCGATGCGGGAAATTTAGATGAACTAATAAGCCTGCTTCATAATGAAGCTAAAGTGATTTAGTCATTCATTAAATTACCCTGAATTTAATACAATGCATTCTCAAACATTTAGAAAAAATCAATAAGTTCCTGAATTGAGATTTAGGAAAAATTTTAAGAACATTTTATGTCAGTTTTAGTATATACAGAATCAGAAAAAGGAAAATTTAAAAAAACAGCTTTAGAAGTGGCTTCCTACGCAAAAGCAGTTGCTAATTTATTAGGGACCACAGTAACAGCAGTTACAATAAATGCGAATGAGACTTCAGAATTAGGTAACTATGGTGTCGATAAAGTATTAAAGGTGTCTAACTCGGCATTAGATACTTTTAATGCAAAATCATATGCCGCGGTTTTAGAACAGGCTGCTAAAAACGAAGGTGCGGAAGCCGTTATCGTGAGTTCTAGTGCCGATAGTAAATATTTAGCACCACTATTAGCAATTGGCCTAGAGGCTGGTTACGCTTCTAATGTCGTTGAGGCGCCTTCAAGTGCTTCTCCTTTTACTGTAAAACGTACGGCATTTACTAATAAAGCATTTAATTTCACCACTATTAATACCGCTATTAAAATTGTAGGCGTTTCAAACAACTCTTTTGGGATAGTAGAAACTAGTGGCAGTGCTTCTATGGAAGAATTTGCGCCCAGTTTACCAAGTGTTGGTGTCCATTTAGAAGCCGTAGATAAAGCGTCTGATAAAGTTACAATTGCTGATGCTGAAATAGTGGTTTCAGCTGGAAGAGGTCTTAAAGGACCAGAAAATTGGGGAATGATTGAAGAATTAGCAGATGTTTTAGGTGCGGCAACGGCATGTTCAAAACCAGTTAGTGATTTGGGTTGGAGACCTCATGGAGAACATGTAGGACAAACAGGAAAACCAGTAGCTTCAAACTTATATATTGCCATTGGCATTTCCGGAGCCATTCAACATTTGGCAGGAATCAACGCTTCTAAGGTAAAAGTTGTTGTAAATACAGACCCTGAAGCCCCTTTCTTTAAAGCAGCAGACTATGGGGTGGTTGGAGATGCTTTTGAGGTTGTCCCTCAACTTATAGAAAAATTAAAGGCTTTTAAGGCTTCAAACGCATAATTTTTTATAAATTGTAGTCTATATTTTGATAATAAAAGACTGTTTAAATTTAGTTTTACAACATTTAGAATGTTATATTATATCGTAAAATTGTAATGACAAATTATCAAATCTGTCATTTATTTATTTGGTAAAGTCTAAATTTAAACAGTCTTTTGTGCTTTTAAAATTATGAGCTTAGTTAAATTAAACATTAAAGGAATATCCTACAGCCAGACTCAAAATGGCGCGTACGCATTAATACTTAATGAGGTAGATGGTGACCGAAAACTTCCAATTGTTATTGGTGCTTTTGAAGCGCAATCTATAGCCATCGCATTAGAAAAAGAAATTCGTCCGCCAAGACCACTAACTCATGATCTTTTTAAAAACTTTGCCGATCGCTATGAAATAATAATCAAGCAAATTATCATTCATAAACTAGTCGATGGCGTTTTCTACTCTAGCCTAATTTGTGAGCGTGATAATATTGAAGAAATTATTGATGCTAGAACTAGTGATGCCATTGCGCTCGCCTTGCGTTTTCAGGCTCCAATTTTTACTTACAAAAATATTTTAGATAAAGCTGGGATTTATTTAAAAGTCGATTCAAATAAGGACGAAGATAACGATAATGTTCTCGTGGAGGATATCGTAAATGAAGACTTAGAGACTAATGCTTCTAACGAAGATTACAAATCTCAATCTTTGGAGGAGCTAAATGTAATGCTAGAAAAAGCTGTTATTGATGAAGACTATGAACGAGCAGCAAAAATTAGAGATGAAATTTCTAAGCGTTAGCACAGACATCGTATTTCCTATTAAGACTGACCTTCCTGCTTATTTTATAGTGAATAATTAAAAAAAACGATTCGTTAATAACTTTTCATATTATCATGTGCTGAATCGGTAAGATTCAATTCTATTTTTTATTTTTACTTACACCTTATTTAATACCACTTTAACTCATTAAAAGCAGGTTTTTCCTTAAGAAAGACAGAAGATGCAATGAAACAATATCACGATTTAGTAACACACGTTTTAGAAAACGGAAACGAAAAAGGAGACCGAACAGGAACAGGCACCAAAAGTGTTTTTGGTTATCAAATGCGATTCGATTTAAGTGAAGGATTCCCTATGGTAACTACAAAGAAACTGCACTTAAAATCAATAATACATGAGTTATTATGGTTTTTAAAAGGTGACACCAATATTAACTACCTCACAAAAAATGGGGTACGTATTTGGAACGAATGGGCTGATGAAAAAGGGGATTTAGGCCCTATATATGGCCACCAATGGCGCAATTGGAATAATGATGAAATAGATCAAATTAAAGAGGTCATAGAGACTTTAAAAAATAACCCCAATAGTCGTCGCATGTTGGTTTCTGCTTGGAATCCTTCTGTATTACCAGATACCAGTAAATCATTTAGTGAAAATGTAGCAAATGGAAAAGCGGCTTTACCGCCTTGCCATGCGTTCTTTCAATTTTATGTAGCCAATGGGAAATTATCATGTCAATTATACCAACGCAGTGCCGATATTTTTCTGGGCGTTCCATTTAATATTGCTTCTTATGCCCTATTTACCATGATGATGGCTCAGGTTTGCGGTTATGACGCTGGAGATTTTATTCACACCTTTGGAGATGCGCATATTTACAATAACC
Organism: uncultured Flavobacteriaceae bacterium; assembly: GCA_937937185.1. Classification (GTDB taxonomy): domain Bacteria; phylum Bacteroidota; class Bacteroidia; order Flavobacteriales; family Flavobacteriaceae; genus JAHDGB01. The sequence continues at coordinate 12,080 of CALDCO010000137.1, read as the reverse complement.
ATGTAGACCAATTAGAATTACAATTATCCAGAGAATTAAGACCGCTTCCCGTAATGAAATTAAATCCTGAGATAAAAAATATTTTTAAATTTACTTTTGATGATTTTTCATTAGAAAATTACAACCCGCACCCTCATATAAAGGGCAGTGTCGCCATATAAAAAAGCAACTTTGTATTAAAAAAGTTGCTTTGGGCATCATTACTTTTTTAGAGTGCTGCCATTATAATTTTAAAACACTATTTTCATCTGCAGCATATTCATTCCAAGCGAAACCATCAGCCTGCTCGTCATTTTTCCATTGCCCATCTACTAAATACCTAAACTCATAAGACTGGTCTTTTTTCAAATCGACAGTGCCTTTAAAGGTTCCATTTTTTAATTTTTTAAGTGGTTCTACTTCCGTATTCCATGAATTCCAGTCCCCAACTAAAGAAACAGCATTAGCTTCTTTTTCAGGAACTACAAACGTTACTTTACAAATCGGTTTTGATTTTAAAAATTGCTTTTTAATTGCCATAATATTTAAATTTAATTACATAAAATTAATGAAGTAATAACAAGTTAAAAAACTATTAACACTTAATGATTGAGAATTATTATTTTAATAAATTGCACTATGTTTAATTATAAAATTCTAAATAATAAGTTTTAATTTTTATAGCATTAGTAAATGTATTTTCGCAAAATCAAGACTATAATTAAACATCGAATAACTAATATCTAAAAGTTTTTGTGTTTAAACGAAAAACAAAATAATGGCATGGTTATAGCTAACATTAAATTTCATTTTAAAGTTTTAATTAAAAAAGAATGAATTTTAACATGTAATTTTATGTTAGAATTTGGTCTGAATACTATTATGATGCTAAAAAAATCAATTTTCTTTCTCTTTATTTTATATTCTTCAATTATAAGCGGACAAGTTATCTACAGCGATGTATTCGATAAAAACCACAAAACAAGCGCTTCTAATGCTTACAGTTCCTATTTAAAAAACGACCATTTAATTATTAAAGGAAATGGATTAGCGAAACCCTATCAATCCATAAGTTATACATTACATAAAGGGCAAAATAATACCTTAGTAAATATTAGTTCTAGCCCCAAGCTTTACCTCAAAGTTAAAGGAACAGAAGGCGCAACGTTAAGAATTGATTTGCAGGACGCTAAAGGTTATACGACCAATCTTAATGCTACCGAAATTAACTTACAGAACGACTATAAGGTGTTTACTCTAGATTACAGTAAAAAACTAGAAGATGGGGCTTACAGTGGGCCTTGTAAAGTTTCGCCATGCGTTGTTGATGCTCAAAAAATACAAGCTTTGCAATTTATGGTTAATGCAAGTACAGGTAACTTTAAAGGTAAAGTTGAAATTGAGTGGCTTTCTTTTGGAGAATCGTTAGAATCTGTTATCCTCAAGAAACACAAAATACGATATAATGAGCTTGGGTATTTAAAAAACAGAAAAAAGCTGCTAAGCTTAAATTCTAAAAAAGCATTTAGTGCCATCCCTTATGTTGTAAAAGATGCTGCAGGAAAAATGGTTTTAAAAGGCACTACAAAAGCAGCTTCTTTATGGGAAGATGCTCAAGAATATGTGGCTATTATCGATGTTTCAACGATTAATAAAAAAGGAAACTATACGTTAACAACAAGTGAAGATACTGTTAGCTTTAAAATAAGCAATACTATTTATGATGATTTAAGTGTTTCTGCATTTAAATATTATTATTTCAATAGAGCTTCAACCAATATTGAGGCGCCCTATGCTGGCAAATGGGCTAGAAATGCTGGAAACCCAGATAATAAAATTATAATCCATGCTTCGGCATCAAGCAAAAACAGACCCGCAGGAACAATTATCTCGGCTCCAAAAGGTTGGCACGATGCAGGGGATTACAATAAATATGTTGTTAATAGTGGCATTAGCACCTATACGCTATTGGCCGCTTTTGAACATTATACAGATTATTATAAAGAAAAAACGTTTAATATTCCTGAATCTAATAATAATTTACCAGATGTATTAGACGAAATTATTTGGAATTTAGATTGGTTATTGGCCATGCAAGATCACAGCGCAGGAGGAGGAGATGGCGGTGTTTATCATAAATTAACAAATCTAAAATTTTCTGATAGAATCATGCCTGAAGCAAATACTCCAGACCGTTATGTGGTTCAAAAAACAACGGCAGCTGCTTTAAATTTTGCAGCTGTTACAGCGGTAGCGTCCAGAGTTTTTAAAAACTATACGGCTCAAAAACCGGGCTATAGCGAAAGGTTACTTATTGCAGCAAAAGAGGCTTATTCTTGGTCGAAAGCAAATCCTGAAATCTACTATTTACAACCTGAAGATGTAAAAACGGGCATGTATAAAAATAAAACCATAGAAGATGAATTTCAATGGGCCGCTTCTGAGCTTTTTATTACTACTGGAGAAACACAATATAAAGATGATATTAAAGTAAATACCATTAAAGGAAGAGTCCCTGAATGGGAATATACCAACCCTCTGGCTTTAATTTCAATTGGGTTCCACTCTAATGATTTAAAATCAAAAATTAATACCACAACGACTAAACAAACATTAATAGAAATAGCAGATACGATTAAAACTTCCGTTAATTCATCAGTCATGCGAATAAGTATGAAAACAAAAGATTATGTTTGGGGAAGTAATGGTAATACAAGTAATCAAATACTGCTGTTAATTAGAGCTTACGAACTCACCAAAGAAACGTCTTATCTTAATGCGGCTTATGTCGCTATGGATTATTTATTAGGAAGAAATGGGGTTGGTAAATGTTTTATTACTGGTTTTGGAGTTAATAAAGTGATGAACCCACATCACAGAGTATCTGATGCAGATGGTATAGAAGCCCCCGTTCCAGGTATGTTAATAGGTGGTCCCCATACTTTTCATCCAGACGATTGTAATTATTCAAGTGAATTTCCTGCCAGTTCTTATGTAGACCATTGGTGTTCGTACTCCACTAATGAAGTTACCATTAACTGGAATGCACCATTGGTATATATTGTAAATGCATTGAAATACTACCAAGATCAAGAAGTGGGTTTTGTGAGTTTAAAAAAGAACTAAAACTATTTTTGACCCATGGAAACTTAACAAAGAAAACGTCCAAAAGCCCTGCCTTTGTTATCGTGTTAAACAAGAATTTTTATGTTAATTATTAAAAACCATTCCAGTAGTTTCTAATTTATACACTATTATTGCTCTTATATTAAACTTTTTTGAAAATGAAAAAAACAATCACTCTTTTGGTAGTAATGGCTATCCTGTCATTATCTTACAATACCGCATTTGCGCAAAGCATTGAGTTCGCCTCTGCACCTAAAACTTACATTGCTAAATCTCAAAGCCTCTCTGGCTTTAAAGTAAAATATAACGCTACGGCACCAGGAACGGTATACCTATTCTTAAAAAAAGATGGCGTAGATATTGGCAACGCTGTTCACAATGTAAAAAGACCTGGTTCTAAAACTATAGATTTAAGCATCTGGGTATGGGATGGCATCGCAAAATTAACTAAAGATGCTACTTATTCTTATCATTTGGTGATGTGGGCCGATCCTGAAAATGTTTTCCAAAATTTAGCAGCAGAATCTACTCCTGTTGAAGGCATAACCTTAGGGAAACCAAAAAAGAAGAAAAAGAAGAAGAAAAAAGACTAGATAACCTGAGTTCATACAAGAAAATTTACCTCAGTCAGAGGCTTATGATAAAATTTTTATCTAGCGGAGGAATTTGACATAAGATAATGATAGTATTTTTTGTAGCCTCCCTAAAAAACACTAGCCTTTTCTTTTTTTCATTGTCAAAAAAAGAAACAAAAAAGACTAGGCTTACGAAATTTTGACTAAATTTTTTGTTCGATACCTGAATTTCAGAAACTCGCTGCGCTCAAACAGCCTGAAATTCTACGGCATCTTCACTTCAAATTTTACGTCAAATTTTCGATAGGCCATTAAAAAATCATATTGACTACATAGCAATGAGTGTTTTAAATCAATTCCACTATCTGTTCGATCCAATGATAAATGTCAGGCATCTTATTTAAATTAATTACCTAAAATACATCGAGTTATAAAATACGTCAATGGTAGTAATTTTGGATAGAAAATGGTATCGAAGACCAGTATATTTTCTTATTTCGAACTCACATTAAATATTATTTTTTAGCACACTACTAACCGCTTTTAAAGTGGGTAAGTCGTTTTTTTTTACCCAAATAGAAAAACCTGTTTTTTGTAATCGCCATATTTCCAACGATGCATTAGGCGGACAAATTCCAGAAGTTTTAAAATGAGAGCCTTTTAAGGAATATTTAAATACTTATGGGTTTGTAGGGAAATTTTCCATTTAGGATGCTTCATCACATAATCTACAATTTCAGGAATCACTTTATCTCGCCTACTCCATTCAGGTTGCATATATAATATACAATTATCGTTTACACATTTTGCCTGTTCTTCGGCAAAACGAAAATCATCACTATTATAAATTATAATTTTAAGTTCGTGCGCGTTGTCGTAAACCCCTTTAGTTGGTAGCTTCGTTTTTTTTGGAGACAAGCAAATCCAATCCCAGATTCCAGATAATTCATAAGCTCCAGAAGTTTCAATATGTATTTTCATCCCTTCGCTTTTAAGCAACCAGGTGAGTTTTCTCATATCCCATGTTAATGGCTCTCCACCAGTAACCACTACTGTATCACTATATTTTTTGGCATTATCGGCTATTTTTTTAATAGCCGTTGGAGGGTGAAGTTCTGCATTCCAACTCTCTTTAACATCACACCAATGGCAACCAACATCGCAACCTCCTATCCTTATAAAATAAGCAGCAGTCCCTTTATGAAAACCTTCTCCTTGAATGGTATAAAACTCTTCCATTAAAGGCAACATTTCACCTTTATCTACTAAATTTTGAATCTCTTGCGTCATTGTAAACAAAGATAATGAAGAAAGCGGGAAATTTTCATGTTTAATTAATGGATTTAAAAGCTAAGTAAAAACACTTTATTTAACAGCTAAACACTCGATCTCAATCTTAGCATTTCTGGCCAAACCAGAAGCTGCAAATGTCGTTCGAGCTGGTTTATTTGTAAAATAGCTTTTATAAACTGTATTAAAGGCAGAAAAATCATTAATATCTTCTAAAATCACAGTACACTTAACCACTTTATCTAAAGAAGAATGATGTTTTTCCAAGACCGCTTTTATATTTTCTATGGCTTGTTTGGTTTCGTTCTCAATACCTCCTGAAACCAAGGTTCGCGTACTATGATCCATTCCAATTTGCCCCGAAAGAAATAAAAAATCTTTAGTCTCCACAACATCACTAAATGGAGCATTTTGTTTTTTAGGCTCATGAGATTTATGAAAAATGGGCGCATTTTTTTCTGTTTTACATGAAAACGCAAAAATGCAAAAACACAAAAACAATAATTTATAATTTTTCATCACCAAACAGTTTTGTTTTTTTTGAATGCCACATAAATGATTACGCATAAAGGGCTTCATAAAATGATTTTTTAAGTTCTTTAAAATTACACTATTTTTATGGCAAATTATATTCTAATGGGTAGAAAAGAGGAATTCTTTAAACATATTACTGAAGGCAATGCAACAAAAGGAGATTCTATTACTTTGGGCGCTGCCATACTTGACCATGAAACGATTAAAGATGCTTTTGTAAAAATCCCTTTAAAAACCATGAATAGGCATGGTTTAATTGCCGGCGCTACGGGTACAGGTAAAACAAAAACACTACAAGTATTAGCCGAAAATTTAAGCGAAAAAGGAATTCCAGTGGTGCTCATGGATATTAAAGGTGATTTGAGTGGTATTGCCCAGCCCAGCCCTGGCCACCCAAAAATAGACGAACGACATGCCAAAATAGGCCTTCCCTTTAATGCTAAAGGGTTTCCTGCGGAAGTGTTATCGCTTTCAGAACAAGAAGGTGTTCGCTTAAGAGCAACTGTAAGTGAATTTGGACCGGTTCTACTTTCCCGTATCTTAGATTTATCTGAAACTCAAGCAGGGATCATTGCTATTATTTTTAAATATTGCGACGATAATAAATTACCGCTTCTAGACCTTAAAGATTTTAAAAAAGTATTACAATTTGCTACTCAAGAAGGAAAAGAAGAATTAGAAGCCGAATACGGCCGCATATCTAGTGCCTCAACTGGTGCTATTCTTCGAAAAATTATTGAAATAGAACAACAAGGCGGGGATTTGTTTTTTGGTGAAAAAAGCTTTGAAGTTGAAGATTTAGTGAGAAAAGATAAAAATGGAAAGGGCTATATTAATATTATTAGATTAACAGACATACAAGACAAACCTAAATTATTTTCAACATTTATGTTAAGTTTGCTTGCTGAGATTTATGAAACATTCCCCGAGCAAGGCGATTCTGAACAGCCAGAACTCATATTATTTATTGACGAAGCCCATTTAATATTTAATGAAGCGTCTAAAGCCTTACTTAATCAAATAGAAAGTATTGTAAAATTAATACGAAGTAAAGGTATTGGCTTGTATTTTGTAACGCAAAATCCTACAGATGTTCCAGAATCGGTATTAAGCCAATTAGGTTTAAAAATTCAACATGCACTACGTGCTTTTACTGCTAAAGATAGAAAAGCCATAAAATTAACAGCGCAAAACTATCCAGATACCAACTATTACGACACGGCAGAAGTCCTTACCTCCTTAGGAATTGGAGAGGCTTTAGTGTCTGCATTAGATGAAAAAGGCAGGCCTACGCCTTTGGCTGCAACACTACTTAGAGCCCCAATGAGTAGAATGGATGTATTAACGCCTCATGAATTGCAACACTTAATCGATCATTCAAAACTAGTAAAAAAATACAGTGAAACTATAGATAGAGAAAGTGCCTACGAATTACTCAATAAAAAGATAGAAAAAGCCCAAGCTGCCGAGTTAAAAGCTGAAGAAAAAGAAAGAAAACAAAAAGAAAAAGAGAAAGCAGAAAAAGAAAGAGCGAAAAAAACGAGCTCATCTCGAAGAAGAAGCACTGCACAAAACCCCGTTGTTAAAGTATTAACTAGTGCTACTTTTATAAGAGCTGTCTTTGGAATATTAAAAAAAGTGATTAAATAAAAACAAATGTTTCAAGTTAAAAAAGCGCTGTTAATGCTTAGTTTTATAACTGTATTTACAGCCTGTGATACTAAAATTGATAAATTTTTAATTTCTCACCACAATATTGGTGAACTTACTGATTCTACTCAAGTAAAAGACTTGGAACGTATTTATAGTAATGATTCGGTTGTAAAAAGTATTGCTGGAGACGAATTTTTAGGGCGCGTAAACGATATTGAAATTTTCGAAAAAGGAGGTAAACGGCTTTTAGTATTAACCCCAACTGAAGCTTTGGATAGCACTTCTACCATTCGAACGGTTAAAATTATAGATGATCGTTATAAAACATTGAAAGGCCTCTCGATTAATAGCACTTTTAAAGATATTAGAACCAATTACAATATCTCTAGCATACAAAATACGCTAAGAAATATTGTTTTATTTACCAGTGATAGTAATTTCTTTTTTACCATAAATAAAAACGAATTGCCTTCTGAGCTCCGCTTCGATATAAGTAAAAAAATAGAAGCCGTTCAAATTCCAGACGACTCTAAAATTAAATATTTTATGATAGGTTGGTGAAATTAAAAACAAAAGAGTTCTTACTTTTTTCAATACATGAAAGTCTTATTCCATTACAAAAAAAGAACATTAAAAATGCATCTGGTTATGGGCTTTTTATGGAGTATTCTTGGCGTGTTTTGTTTAATTTTTGTAAAAGAAAAAAATTGGTTTTCTTATCTTTATTTACCCATTGGGCTTTTCTTTTTTTACCTTTATTTTTATGATAAAAACAAAGGGTATATCACTTACAACAATTCGATAATAAAGAAACAAGCGTTTCCTAAAAAACAATTTAATTTAAAGCATTTAAAAAGAATAAAAAGGGCTAATAATGGCATTACTCTAATTGCTACAAACAACCAAAAATTTCTTATCGACGATACAATTATAGAAGCCCATGATGTTGAGAAACTCTATAAGACCCTAGAAACGTATGAATCAAAAATTATAATTTAGTGTGATGGCAAATAAAAAATACATAAAACAAAATGCACCTTTTATCGTTCCCACCGCAGATGGGAAAGTCATTGAAGAACATTTTGGACTAGCAAGTAATGGCGATGCTCAACTAAGTATTGCTCATATGGTTGCTCCTGCTGGATGGAGCGAACCATTTCAAATACCAGAATTTGATGAATATACGTATATCATTAAAGGAAAAAAACAATTTATAATAGATAATGAAGTGGTTATTTTAAATGCAGGAGAATCTATTAAAATAGAAAAAAACACGCGCGTTCAATATTCAAATCCCTATCTTGAGGCTTGTGAATATATTGCCATATGTTTACCTGCGTTTTCCATAGAAACTGTTAATAGAGAATCTTAATGAACATTCTTGTTAAATTTATAGGTGGCTTTTATAATGTTTTAAGTTATTTCTTTCCTAAATACACTTATGAAACGACTTTAAAACTCTTTTCAACACCTAGGAAAGGCAAATTGTCTGAACAACAAAAACGATTTCTAGAAACTTCAAAACAAAAAACACTTTACTATAACAATTTAAATATTCAAACCTATAATTGGAAGGGATCTAAAGCGACTATTTTATTAGTCCATGGATGGGAAAGTAATAGTTTTAGATGGAAAAAATTAATTAAAACGCTTCATGAGCAAGACTACAATATTGTGGCTTTAGATGCACCTGCGCATGGACGGTCTGGAAGTGAGACCTTCGATGCCATTTTGTATTCCGAATTTATTAACGTAACGGTTCGCTTTTTTAAACCTAAAATCTTAATTAGTCATTCAGTAGGTGGCATGGCTTCTGTTTTTTTTCAACACAAATACCAAAATACAACTCTTAAAAAATTAGTCCTCTTAGGCGCCCCGTCAGAATTTACTAATCTATTTAAAAATTACACCCACTTGCTTGGCTATAATAAACGCATAAAAAATGGATTGAATCAATTAATTTTAGAGCGTTTTGGGCATGAACCGTCTTATTTTTCTTCTGCTTCCTTTGTTAAAAATATCCATTTAAAAGGGTTAATTATTCACGATAAAGAAGATCAAATTGTTAATTATAATGAAGCTAAATTAATCGCTACTCAGTATAAAAATGCGAAGCTCGTTACAACTACAGGCCTGGGCCATGGTTTAAAAGATAAAAACGTAAATGATAGGATCCTGTCGTTTATCAATCTGAAAGATTCGTAGCTTTGCACTATGGAAGAAAAACTAACGCGACTTAATAAATATCTAAGCGAAAAAGGCTATTGCTCCAGACGCGAAGCAGATCGTTTAATTAGTGCAGGTCGTGTTACTATAAACGGTAGTATTCCAGAAATGGGAACGAAAGTAAAAAGTACTGATATCGTTTTTGTTGATGGAAAATCTATTAATTCTGTTGAAAATGAGTTTACCTACCTCGCGTTTAATAAACCTGTAGGTATTGTTTGTACTACAGATACCAGAGTGGAAAAAAATAATATTATTGATTATATAAACTATCCGAAACGTATTTTCCCTATTGGCCGTTTAGACAAACCTAGCGAAGGTTTAATTTTTCTAACTAACGATGGCGATATTGTAAATAAAATTCTTCGAGCGAGTAATAACCATGAAAAAGAATACGTCGTTACTGTTAATAAGCCCATTTCTCAAACTTTTATAGAAAGAATGGCTAATGGTGTTCCTATATTAGATACCATAACAAAACCCTGCATTATCAAAAAAAACAGTTCCACCGAATTTACTATTATTTTAACTCAAGGGCTTAACCGTCAAATACGCAGGATGTGCGAGTATTTAAATTATGAGGTTAAAACCTTAAAACGAGTTCGTATAATGAACATTAAATTAGATCTCCCGGTAGGAAAGTATCGGAAATTCACTCATGATGAACTGAAAACATTAAATACGCTTTTGGAAGATTCAACTAAAACCGCTAACAACAATTAATTTACACCTAATGCTTTTTTATGCATTCGAGCAACTCAAAGTAGTCTTTATATTTAAACCGTAAAATACGGTAAAACCTTTCATTGGTATACAAGCTTGAGAGTAAAGATAAGAACCAAAGCATATTGCCTAAAGTATATACTCGCTACAAAATAGAGTTGAAATCCCTAAACACCTCGACTTATTAACTCTAAATAAAGAACTTGGCGGCTTTACTTATTTGTTTCAGCAGAAATAGATTCTGATATTTCGTGGGCTTTTGTCGTATTAGATCTTTTAGAGAATTCTCTAATTATAGGAGGAATATCTAAACTCACTAAAGTGGCATTAATATAATAAAGTATTCTGTTCATAATGTTGTATTAAGTGCTATTAAAATACAATCGATAGGGAGTATTACTGGTGCAAACTTAGTAAAAAAAAATAATTATCGCCATATTAAGTGTTTTTTTCGACGAAATATCCAATTTCATCAGAGAAGCACTACTTTTTTAAAGACTTCTTCGTGTTATTTTCAATTTTCAATGCCGAATAATCTAGTCGCCACCCAATAGTTTCCACAATAGTTTCTACCAAAAGTAAGGTCTCTAAAGCCTCTTGTTTAGCCACTTCATAAAGCCCACTTTCTGGCACTTTGTCTCTAATATGTTGCTTTGCTTCGTTATGCAAACCGGTTAAGTCTTGAGTCTCAAATTTATTAAAAAAGCCATCTTTTTTATCGTAATAGTCTACGTCTGTTTCTATAGAAAGTATTTCTGGCATGGGAAAGTCGTTTAATACAATTTGTCGCTTTTTATGGTTGGCTTCCATTTTAATTTTTTTAAGATCGAAACCCACGTGCGCTTTCGCTTTAACCACTACTAATGCTTTTTTCTTGCTAGAAATTAGCTTTAAAAACTTTTCTTTTACATCTTCATAATGGTAAATCTCGGCAAAATCACCTTCTACTGTAATAATCTTGCACACTTTTCTTATTCTATCTAATAACAAGGTAGACTGTGAGCTTGCTAATTGTTTTGATTTGAAGTTTCTAATAATAGTATAAGCGCCTAATGCTATTAAAACGCCTATTATAAATGCGAAAAATAGGTCCATACTAATCTTCTATTTTGTATAATATAGGCTTGCTTGGTGATGCGTCATTTTCAAATGGTGCGACTTGGAGGTTTAACACATATTTACCGTCTTTAATTTTATTAGAGACATATATTAACTCTGTAATTGTTGCTTCTTTACGAATAGATCCGCCTACATCCCAAAACGCTTTGTGCGCCAATAGTGCACCCCCATCCTTTTCTTTATCGATGCTTGGTAAATCTACTAACAAATGTTTAATTCCTCTATTTCTAATAAAAATCGCAGCCTCTTGGGTTAAGTAAGGCCAATTGGTATGAGAATACTGTTTGGACTTCTTGTCTTTGGTGTTTGGCATCGTTCTAATGATTATCGCTTGAGGTTTTCTCGATTTTAGTAAATACTTCAATTGAATGTCTGAAATCACATAATCCCCTTCTTTTTGTTCAGGCGCCACAGTAATGACCTCAGCAGTAAATATGTATTGTTTTAAACATTTATTAATACTGTATACTTTTTCAGTAACATGCCCAACACATTCGGTATGAGTACCATGGGCATGTGGATTAAAATTAATGGTATTAAAATTTACATCACCACCCTCTTTTACACTTCCTACCCATTTTTCAGAATTTACTGGCGTTATTTTTGGAGGTTCTAAATACCATACATTTACATTCGTAACACTCCCTTTTATGGGTATTGAAATGTCTATTGGTTTAGACAAATCTATATTTAAGATTCTATTATCTATCCGTATGGTTGTATTCATTTATTTTAACATAATTTAAAGGTCATCTAGCTTATTTTAAACAAATGCGAAGCTATTCCATCACTTAAAAATTGGCCTTCTGGTGTTGTTTTTATCTTTCCCTTATCAATATACAACAAATCTCGTTC
>CALDCO010000136.1 GCA_937937185.1 uncultured Flavobacteriaceae bacterium | reverse complement strand
ATATGCTCGTATCTATTCTGGTACAGGTAATATTACGACTCTATCAGACGGCTCTAGTTTAACCATTAAAAAACTTAATTAAATAATTTAAAAGCCGAGTTAAATATAACTCGGCTTTTTTTTTGCACTCCCCTATTTAGTTTCTATATTTGCAACCTCAAAATCAGGCGAGGTAGCTCAGTTGGTTAGAGCGTCGGATTCATAACCCGGAGGTCGGGGGATCGTGCCCCCCTCTCGCTACTAGTAATTTATAGAAAGTCAAGAAAAAAATTCTTGACTTTTTTATTTTGCTAAAACATAGCTAAAACATTTCTGCTTTTTTTAAATATACGTTCAAACTCCATTAAATGACCATAATCTATATTTTTAAAGCAAATAAAAATACCTCTCCACTCCTATCCCTTCAATAAATTACTTTTTCACTTCGTTTAATATTTAGATTAATCAGAATGAAATTATAAAACCACCCTATTTATCTAAAATTTAGTACATTAGAGCATTATTAGAGATCTTCCCCAGTCTCCTCAAGTAAATAATACTTTTCAAGTTTCAATTAATATGATTAAAATTTTTACAACGGGAGGAACTATTGGAGGTATAGATAATGAAACGTCTATTTCTGTAAAGATTTTGAGTTTTTTAGATATCGCTGGAGTTACCTTAGATTATAACTTAGTTGCCCTTTTTGAAAAAGACAGTCGTCATATAACTTTACAGGATAGAGAATTCTTAAAAACGAGTATAATCAACTCGAAAGAAAATAAAATACTCATAACTCATGGCACTTTTACAATGTCTGAGACCGCTGAATATCTTGGAAAACTGGGCCTAGATAAAACCATAGTCCTAACAGGCTCATTTATCTTAGGATCAAAAACTACGACAGATGCCCCATTTAATTTAGGTTACGCAATTTGCTCACTACAATTTCTAAAACCTGGAGTATATATTGCCATGAATGGACAAATTTTCAATTGGCAGAACGTTACCAAAAATTTAGAAACTAATAAATTTGAGTGTAAAGATGATTAAATAGATGTTTGGTACTTCAATTCATTGGACAACTTTCTTTTTTCTATTAATAGATACAGTGATTGTTTTGTTTACTATTCACCATATAATTAGCTATAAACGTACTGGTTTAAATAGATTTCTTTACTTAGGATTACTATTTGTGGCTTGCAATTTTACTGGAGGATTTCTTCCCATGGCTAATTTTAAAGGCCCCTATATACTTCAGTATATAATTACCTATAGTGCAGCAATTTTTATGTCCCTCTATGTAGTTTACTATCTATACAAAGAGTATGATATTGTAGTGACTAAATTTCATTTAAGTATATTGAATATTACAGCTATAATAGTTTTAAGTTTTTTAATTTTATTTATCATACCCTATTTTATTACAAGTTCTATCGATTACAGCAGAATATTATTTACGCTGCCAATGTCTATTGTAAACATTTTAATAGTAGTCATGTTCTATAGTAGAATATCGAATCCTCAAAATCAAGACAAATTTATTGAACGCCGTGTAAGGTTATCTCTATTAAGTATGAGTTGTATTGCCTTATTGCCGCTATTAACAGTAATTGGAGATTACCAATGGTTGACCTTCTCTGTTGTAAACACAGCCTTTTACGCTATTTCGATACTTGAAGTGGACAGATATCTGTATTTAATTGAGAATAAAAGTAAACTGATTGAAATTTTTAGCTTCTACAAGCAGAGAGAAACCGAAATCTTAGACGCCAAAATATTTAATAAAAACCTCACACGAAGAGAAATCGAAATTGCAGTACTAATTTTAAGTAGTAAAACCTACAAGCAAATTGGGAATTATTTCTTCATAGCAGAAAATACAGTATCTAAGCACGCCTCCAACATCTTCAAGAAAACAAAAGTAAAAAATAGAAAGGAATTTAATTCTCGATTCAATTCTGAAAAGTAGCCCTTCGCACAACACCAGCAAAATCTATAGTTATAATGCTACAATATTGTGCCATTGCGTGTCTTGTTGTTTTTCTCCTTCAGAATTTTTATAAAACTCATTAGTAGCAATTGAGAATTTAGCGACTTTTTTTCCGCTTTCTAAGTTCGTGATTTCTGGTGCGTTTCCCACGTTACCGATTAACTGTACTTTGTTTTTTAGAGTACTCATAATTTAAAAATTTTAAAGATTAATATTTACCTATCTGAACCATTCAGAAAGGCTTTGTTATTCATTTACTTATTATATCCAGAGCGTTTTCCTTTTGTTGTTTTTTTAACTTTTGTTCTGCTTCCTTTTTATTGATTTTGTAAGATTTCATAAGATTCATTTTAGATTTACTTCCCATAGAGCCGTCACTGTTACCTTCTTTTTGTTGCTTAGCGCTGTTCAATATTTAGGTTTGTTTAGACATATAAAAAGAGCGAAGCATGAGCCTGGTTATGCTGTCGGTCAAAGCTGAATGTTGTTATTTTGCTGTCAAAAAAAGGTATAACGGTGATGGCTTGGGATGTGAGTCTAAATATTATGTGAACTACAAAAACATAGGAAGTAGAACAAAATGCAAATACATTTTTCCTATTAAGCGAACGTAATTCACGCTTTTTACTTGAGAATGAAGTGTTTCATTCCAGCCTAGCGGAAAGGATTAACGCAATTAAAAGTCAAAAGTGGGGATTGTGTTCAAGATTTTTTGTGAATGAAGCTCTTTTCCCGAAATGAAGAGCAACGGAATGAAGAGCAACGGAATGAAGTGGTAATGTGCTGAACTGAATTAATTATTTCAGTCTTGACCTTAATTGATAATGATACAATGAATTAGGAATCATAGTTTCGAGACATTCCTTAACAGGTTTGTCAAAATGAAAAAGACAATTCATTATTTGGGCTCCAATACTAGAAGAAATTATCTTTAGAAGATTTTTATTTGAAGGAATTTACAATCTTATTAATAACAAAATCGGAATATTAATTTCTATAGTTATATCTAGTGCTTTATTTGGTTATTTGCATACTGAACAAGGGGTTTTAGGGCAAATATCAATAACAGGTTTAGGGATTCTTTGTTCAATAATCTATTTTAAATACAATCGCAATATTGTACTATGTATTTTATTACATTCTACTTATAACCTTGTTGCTTTTACTATACTTTTTACAGGTCTAAATGAATATTATTGGGACATCCTATGGGATTTAGGTCTCTAATTTGATAATTTAGAATACTCCATATTTAGTAAAATAGTAACTAATAATTCAACTACTACCTAAAAACCCTTTTAAGCAAATCAATGAGTTCATTTTGAGTGGTAATATCTAATTGTTTTTTATCCAGAGCAAAAGTGATGTAACGCTCTCTTGAAACATCTATTAGTATACAATCCTTTACCAAACGAAACCCCTGCATTTCTTTAAAAGCATATTTTACATCCATTCGGTAGTCTTTATATCGAAAATAATCGTCTGAAAATTCAAATAAAATTATTTTATCATTGCTGTTAGCAAATCTTGATAATTCTTTGTGAATACCTAATAAGTATCGCGACTTCAATCTCCTGTTTTTTATAACTAGAGCCAGTGCTACTATAATTATAATAAAAGACAAAGCAATTATTAAATACCCCATTTCACTTCCTCCTGATAAAACTGCCCAGCCTAAAACAATCGATATTATTCCCCAAAAAATTACAATGAAATTGAATTGATTTTTGATTTTCCATAACATATCAAAGTTTAACATGTATTCTCTTTTAAAAAGAGTAGGATCAAAATTTATTTCTATTTTCATGATATTTTCTTTTTATTTTTTGAAACCTTAAAAAAACGACACCAATCATTTCTTCTGTCTCATTCCTTTTTTTATTAAAAAATACCCACCAGAAAGCACAATTATTAATGAACTAATTCCAAAAAGTGTCATTGGTTTTAAATGCACTATATCTAAATCTATAACATGTCTAGACACTCCAATTAAAGCCACTAATAAAACGATTTCAACATGAACAACATCCTCCTTTAAATACATTTTAATAGTATGCAGTAGTTCTATTCCTATAAGAACTGATAAAAAACCTCCAAATACAGAATGAAGATGTGTCAAAATATTATTATCATTCGTAAACGAGTTTTCTATACCTCCTAATATTCCTGTAAACAGTAAACCAAGAAAAACAATGGCTGTATAAACTACAACAAGCAGTAATGAAAACAACAAAACAATAATAATTACTTTTTCTATTTTCTCTACAATACTTAAAACTCTTGAGTCAATTTTTTTCATTTTTTGTTGATGTATGGTTAATATAGTATCCCAATACAATAATTGTTAATACTTAAAAAGATAATTGTGCAACATCTGGTATTAACAAAAATGATCATATCTAATTATAAAATAACTATCAATTTGCTCCAATTGATCAATTTCTTCAATCCTCAGTTTTAGATTATGTTGAACCTAATTGATAATGAGAATATTTCAATAGAAGCATAATTTTAAACCGAACTAAATTGTTATAAAATCATACTTCCCATGAAGTCTATTATAATACTAATTATTTGTCTTTTCGGTCTAAATATTTACTCACAAGACCTCTCTGCACTATATGAAAAGGTAAACCCTGCCGTTGTAGTTATACTCACCCAAGAATCAAAATTAGAATCAAGCTCTGGAATAACAAAAATGGTTAAAACGGGAGGTTTAGGATCGGGATTTATGGTTTCGGATACTGAAATTATTACAGCTTCGCATGTTGTGGATGCTGCTGAACATTTAAAAGTTCGCTTCTTAGATGGTGAAACTATTACAGCTAAAGTGATTGCCACTTTCAAAACTGCAGATGTCGCGCTCATAAAATTGGATGCTCCAAAAAAAAATGTAGTTACTGTTTCCTTCGGAGATTCTGATTTGGTGAAAATTGGTGAACAAATTTTTATTGTTGGAGCTCCTTTTGGTTACGGTCATTCTCTTTCATCTGGCTATGTAAGTGATCTAATTAAAAAGAAAGGAGTAAACAATCCTTTTACTCAAGCTGAATTTATTCAAACCGATGCTGCTATTAATGCAGGTAATTCTGGAGGTCCTATATTTAATATGAAAGGAGAAGTTATTGGAGTGGTAAGTAATATTTTAACAAAATCTGGCGGCTTCGAGGGTATCGGGTTTGCTGCCACTTCTAATATCACAAAAAATCTAATGCTAAATTGTCGAACACCTTGGTTAGGCTTCGATGGCTACCCATTAACTGGGAAAACAAAAAGAATTTTCAATGTTCCACAAGATTATGGATTGTTGGTTCAACATGTGGTTTCGGGTTCTACATTACATAAAATGGGATTAAAAGGAGGAGATACTGAAGTGGTTATTGATACCCAAAAACTGATTATTGGTGGCGATATCATATTAGCTTTTAATAGTATAAATTTTGAACTTACCGATTCGTCATTATTAAAATTAGTAGAATTAGGCAAGCGTTTAAAACCGAACGACTCATTTGAAATAAAAATACTACGTGGTGGTAAAATCCTTACGCTAAAACGATAATCTAAAACTATTAAATGAAGTATCCTTATTTTATTAAAATAATAGTTCTGCTTATTGGACTTCTATTTACAAGTACCATTTACTGCCAGAATTCAAAAAATGATTCTATAACAACAGCTTTTCGCAAAGGAAGATGGCTTACCGGATTATCTGGAACCATTAGTTCAACCACAACCGAAGTAAAAAATGCTGGTTTTAAAAGTACCTCAAATAATTACGGTATTAATATAGAAACGGGTCGGTTTGTTAAAAATCGATTTCTTTTAGGCGGTAAATTTCTAGCTAATAAAAACAGTACTAGCGGAAGTGTAGAAAGAACTACAGAAACATTTTTCATAGGCCCTTTTATTAATTATTACTTAAATGATAACAGAACAGGTTCGCTTTTTGCAACTGCTTCTTCTGGTTATGTGCGGTATCTAGATAAAACGACTATACAAGCCGTTCAAGAAAACGGAGAAGGCGGTGGCATAGGTGCCATTCTTGGAGTAGGTTACTCCTATGCTGTTAATGATTTTATTGCTTTTGATTTAGGTTTAAATGTAAATTTATTTTGGGTTAGTGTTGAACAAGAATCTTTGCCAAGTCAAACCATTACTAACTCAAGTATTAGCTCAAATGATATTTCGTTTTCTTTTGGGTTTAATGTTATTCTTGATGATTTCTTTTTTTAGATGAAAAAAATATTTTTATATAGTTGTTTATTTCTCATTACTTTTTCTTCTTTTGGTCAAAGAAAAGATGAAAATAATGTCATTAAAACTGATACTATTTCTAGTACTAAAGACTACCAACTTATTGCCATTCCGATAGCCTTTTTTACACCCGAAACAGGCTTTGGATTTGGCGGAGGCGGACAATTGTTCTTCCTAAAAAAAGAAAACACGTTCAAAAACAGATTATCAAATATATTATTTAGTGGCATTTACACATTAAACAAACAACTTATTTTTGAAGTGACACCGCAAATTTATTTAGGAGAAGGCAACTATTTTATAGATGCTCATTATTTGTTAGAAATCTACCCAAACTCTTTTTGGGGTATTGGAAATAATACGCCAGATAGTAACGAAGAAACCTATAACCAAACGACACATGCCCTAAATGTGTCCTTTATGAAACGTTTACCTCCAGACTTAAGTTTTGGTTTTCAGTTTATATTTAAAAATCATGAAATTAAAGAAATAGAAGACGGTGGTATTTTGGATACTCAAAACATTATTGGCAATAAAAGAGCCATTGTAGCTGGTTTAGGCGCTCTTTTTAATTATGACACTAGAGATAATATTGGTTCTCCCAATAAAGGCTTTTACTACCAATCTAAAGCACAATTTTCGAGTGAGATTTTTGGAGCGACACAAGGATTTAACAAGTTCATTCTAGACCTAAGAGAATACTTACCTATTGGAAAAAATAGCCTCCTAGCCTTTCAATTATATTCTGAAAGTAATTTTGGTGACATTCCGTTTCAAGCTTTAGCAAGTTATGGTGGTGGCTCTAGAGCTAGAGGTTACTTTTTGGGTCGTTTCATTGATAAACAAATGTACGTGACCCAGACGGAATACCGTTGGCGTTTTAAACCCAGGTGGACTATGGCTGCTTTTGCATTAGCTGGAGAAGTTGCTGAAGAACCTGCAGATTTTTTTAGTATCAACAACATCAAGCCAAGTTTAGGTGCGGGCGTACGCTACAAAATATTTAAAGATAAAGACACTTGGTTACGTTTAGATATTGGCTCTGGCATTGATGGCAATAATGGCTTTTATTTTGGGATTAACGAAGCGTTTTAAAGTTTATTATGATTAACAAATAATTAAATAATATGAAAAAAATAATAATACCAGTCGATTTTTCAAAGCAATCAGAGTATGCTTTAGAAACAGCATCAGTATTAGCAAAAAAATACAATTCTCAACTTATAGTGATGCATATGCTAGAATTGTCAGAATCTGTAATCTCTCAATCTGGCTCCGACAGACAAAATGAAATGCTATTTATGTTAGCGATGGCTAATAAAAAATTCGAACCATTTTTAGATAAAGCGTATTTAGAAGGTGTTGATGTTGTTCCAGTAATTAAGCACCATAAAGTATTAAAAGAAGTTAATGACCTAGCTAAAGAAGAAGGTGCAGATTTAATAGTAATGGGCTCTAGAGGTCACAGTAATCATGATGGTATTTTTACAGGATCAAACACAGAAAAAGTAGTTCGTTATAGCGACACTCCAGTTTTGGTTATTAAAGAAAAAAATAATACTCTTAATTTTGATAATGTTGTATTAGGAACAGATTTTTCTCAAGAGAGTATTCCTGCATTCAAAAAAGCAATTAATCTATTAAATGAATTGGGAGGTAATGTTTCTTTATTACACGTGAATTTACCAGGTAATCAATTTCAAAGTACTAAAGAAATAGACGATGACGTTTCCAATTTCCTAACCAAAGTAAATGGTGAAAATTGGAAAGAAAAAATTAGTTATATTTCAGATTACAGTGTAGAAGATGGAATTATAAACCATACAACGAAAACAGGTGCTAACATAGTCGCATTAATAACACATGGTAGAACTGGGTTAAGTCATTTCTTTGGCGGTAGTATTACCGAAGATTTAGCAAATCATTCTAAATTGCCGATACTAACATTTAAAATATAAAGAGAAAAGAGGCTGTCAAAAAAACAGTCTCTTTTTTACAAAACCCAAATATGGAAGCTTAACAAAGGCTTTAGAAATCAATAGTCGTTTTTAGTCTATAATTAGTGAATTTTCATAACTTGGTTCAAGTATTGAAACCTTACTTTCACGATATTCTCCAGGAGTTATTCCTGTCCATTTTTTAAATGAACGAATAAAATTGGCACTTTCGCTATACCCCAAATATTCGCTTATCAAAATGATGTTCATATCAGATGCCGAAAGTAGCCTGACTGCCTTCATAAAAAGAACGTCTTCTAAGATTTTTGAAAATTGGGTTTTCTCTGTCAATAATACTCTTCGCATCGTACTTCTTGAAATATTAAAATGCTTTGATAACTCCTGTAATGAAGGCAAATATCCAGATTCATAACTTTCTACTACTTTTGTTACAATGGTGACTGTATCCGTTAACTTAAAATTAAGCTTTTTGTTCTCAGTAAAAGTCGAATCTATTTTGCTACTCGCTACAAGTAACGAATTAGAGAAAACTAAACTATACACAGAATCGCTATGCCCAATTACAGTAATCGTTCTACTTACTACTCCAGATACAATACCTATATTTTCTTCTGGAACATAAAGAATGAGACTACTCAAAACTATTTCACAGTAACTTTCAAAAACATTCAAGAGTTGAGTTAAGGTAGTTAACTCAGCTACTTTTTTCCCAACATAAGCTCTATCTATAAATTCAAAAGTAAATGTTGAATTCGTATCTCCGAATTTCAAAGTACTTCTCAAATTAGTTTGTCGTATTTTACTAAGAACTGTGAAGTCCATCAATGCTTTTTTTAAATTTGGACAATTTCGCATATAATTGCCAAAGTCACTTTGATAATAAAATTCTTTGTTATAACAAGTCGATTCAAATAAAAGTTTAAGATCTATATTTTTTTTTAACTCGTGCAGGAACTCATACACAACAAAAGAAGGGATATAATTATGATCTAATGTAAGGTTAAAGTAACGAATTTCGCATCTGCGAATTAGTGCAGCAAAATTGATTTCATTCTTTTTCAAAGAATTAAGTATGGGGCGTAAAAAGGACACCCGATACACAAAAAAAGTCTGTTTCATCTGTCATACACTATTTTATTAATGGTCAGATGGAATTCGCCAATAATTGATTAATTAAAAACCTAAACCTACTTAGCTAATTTTATAACGCATTAATTGATTAATTAAAAGGGATAGAAAATTTAATTTCCTCTTTAAAATTATAGTACGTTCGTTTGGATTAAAAAAAAACCTTATTGAAGTGACAATATCATAAAGTGAAGTGCCTTTATGCTAGTTTGAAACGGTTTTTTAACTAATATGACGAAGTTAGCCAGTTTTTGAAGTCTTTTGATTTGGCTTTACTAATAATAATAGTATCATCAAAGTTTGGTTCTACCGAAATACGAAGTTTTCCATGATAATAATGATAGACTCTGTCTACAGCATCATGGTGCAATAATAATTGTCGATTAGCTCTATAAAACAGTTCAGGACTTAATCCTTCTTCTAATTCGCTAATTGTCTTATCAATAACATAAGTTTTATTTGAAGCGGTAACGCCTCGAACTATATTAGACTCTAAATAGAAAAACGAAAATTTATTCACTTTAACAGGGACAAGGCCACTTCGACTTTGTATCAAAAGTGTGCTAATACACCTTAGAGGTTTAGATTCGGGAACCTTTATAAGAGAAGTAATTTGGTCTAAGGCACTCTGAGAATCCATTTTACCCCGTTTATATTTCTCAATAGCAAACTCAATATCTTCTTGCTTTAAGGGTTTAATAATATAATCAATACTATTCAACTTAAATGCTTTTATAGCATATTCGTCATAAGCAGTTGTAAAAACAACAGGAACAGATATAGCAACTTCTTTAAAAATTTCAAAGCAAATACCATCTCCCAGTTGTACATCTGTAAAAATAAGCTCAAAGCCCTTGTGTTTTTTAAGATATTTAATAGAAGACTTTACACTATCAAGAGTTTTTACCACCTCTACCTCCTGATCCATCTTATTTAAAATCTTAGATAGGTATTTAGTAGCCACAATTTCGTCTTCTATAATTATAACACGCAAAATGATTTCATTTAAAGAATAGTTAAAAATAATGAAAATATACAGATATGATACTTAAAACCAATATTATATTAATGTGTAATTATAAATAGAACTTAAGAAATTATAATGGAAGACTTACTTTAAAATTAGTGTTTTTTTCAATCATGATATCTTTCTTTTTTAATAGTTGGTAACGCCTAGAAAGATTATTAAGCCCTTTATTAGTACTTTGCGTAAATCCTACCTTAAGTTGTATCTTATTTTCTACAATAATGGCATCCTTAGTATCATAGATGCTTACAATTAATGGGTTTTCTTCTGAAATTTCATTGTGCTTAATTGCGTTCTCTATAAGTAATTGCAATGATAATATTGGAATCATCGTCGTTTCCGTAGCGCATTTTAAGTCAATATTTATACTAAAATTATTCTCGAATCGCGCTTTTATTAAATAAACATAAGTATTTAAAAACTCTAATTCTTCTTGCAAAGTAACGAGCCCTTTATCACTACTTTGAAGAATATAACGATATAAAGAAGCCAATTCATCTACAAAGTTTATGGAATCGCTTATGTTTTCCTGAATAATATATTTAAGCGTATTCAAAGAATTGAATAAAAAATGTGGATTGATTTGGTTATTGAGTGCCAATAATTCGCTTTGAATATTTGCTCGAATCAATCGCTCTTTTTCTATGGCACTTATTTTCTGTTTTTGTTGAAATTGCAACAACCAACCTATAAGCACAGAGATAATTCCCATAACCACCCATACATAAGTTATCCCCGATAGTTCTGGTTCGATAATTTCAAATAACAGTAAACCGTGTGCCCACAAAAATAAGTGGTAAAACAACTTAGCAGCTATTGTAATAATGAAAATGAAAATGAAAAATCTAATCGCTCTATTAAATTGAGAAAGAAAACGATATGGACTTCCCACGATTAGATGTAAAATCGACCAACAATAGATTGTAAACACCACTAATCGAAATATAAAAACGGTAATAGAATCGCCTTCTACATCATCAAAATAGGCTAACTTAGGATAAACTATAGATAGAAATCTATTTGTATTAATTAGAAAAGAAATACCTGAGGACAACAATAAAAGTATTCCATTTTTAATTTTTAAATGCTCCAATCTTGTTTAGTTCTATTAATTAAATTACGCTCTTAATTTAGCATTACTTACGTATTTACCTATAACGATAGCAGTTAAAACTACTAAATAAAATTGACCCATCAAACCAATAAGTATGGCCGCTTTCTGTGACAAGGACGTAATAGGTACAATTTCTCCATAACCAATGGTCATTAACGTAATGTAACTGTAATACATTAAGCGCTCTGTAAACAGCTTAGGGGTTTCTATAGTAACTCCCAACCCTTCAAAAGAACCAGGAAAAACCATCTCAATGCTAAGGCAAATGAAAAAACTAATGAGTCCTAAGGATATATACCCACTTATTAATCCAAAAATAACGTTCTTATTTACAATCTTACTTTGCCATACTTGCTGTACGATCTCAAATGTTACTATAGAATAGAACAAGAATGAAATTCCCATATTAAGTAACGCTAGCGACCTGTGTTTAGAATCATCCAATAACTCAGCTCCAAAGACAATTCCAGAGACGACTAGAAGCAATACAAAAAACCACATTAACTTTTTCTTTTTAGAAATAAGGACAATACCTGCCAACTGATTCACCAAAAATAAAATTGGAGAAATAATGGTTTCAAAAATTACTGGAGGAATAATTAAAGACCCAAAAAGAATAGCAACCTGACTAAATAAAAAAAGTTCGAAACGGTATGGGTATGCTTTTTTAAGCATGTTTTTATTTTTTGAATTGCTTTGTAATCAATTTGGAAAATTTCTGTAAGACCTGATTTCCGGAAGTAGGATCTGTTACTTCTACCGTTTGTACGCTAACTAATTGTTTTTCTTTCTCTAAACTAATATCATATAATGTAGCTTCTAAAATATAAACTGTAGACTCTAATTCAGGAAAAGACCGCTTTTCATAACCTTGTGGAGGAACTGCTGGTAAATCTCTAAGCTCATCATATCCATAGAAGGTAAAAAAACCTCTCCGGCTATAATCTATAGGGATGTCTTGAATTTTTGGCCTCTCATTTTTATTGGTCCGAACAATCGTATTTTTTAATGAAGTCACCAATATGCCTTGAATTCCTTCCTTTTTAAAAGCGGTCAAAAGCTTTTCCTTTTCTACATCGCTTCGTTTCTTATCTTGTAAATTAGGAAATTTCTCATTAGCCAGAACAGCTTTAATCCCATTGTCTTGGAGGTTTTTTGCAATAGCAGATTCGTAAGCCTTTCTTGTCTTAATATTTTGGCTTTTGGCTGCTACCAAAATCGTCTTCGTTTTTATTTGTTGAAAATCATCAGATTGCCAATCTTTTTCTACTTTAATGGTTTTGCATCCAAAAACAGATACTAATAAAATAAAAAATGTTATGTTTTTTGTATAATTCAAAATAATAAGTAATGGTTTTAATTAATCTAAAAGTTCGTTGTTAAATTTGTAATTCTTGTAGTCTACTTTGTACAACACACTATAAAAACAAGGAATAAACAATAGTGTAATTACAGTACCAAAAAGTAAACCGACCATTATGGTTACAGCCATAGGCTCCCAAATGGCTCCTCCTCCTAAGTATAGAGGAACAAGCCCTAAAACCGTAGTAAAAGTAGCTAGCAAAATAGGTCTAAAACGCTGTAAGCAAGCAAGAATAACAGCATCTTGAGGTGAACGTTTCAACTCATTTTCTTCTACTTCAACCCTATCAATAAGTACAATTGCATTATTAATTACAATTCCTGCTAATGAAATCACACCTAAGAACGCCATAAAACCGAATGGGACACCAAATAATAACAAGCCTATTACCATACCAATAACGCCAAGAGGAATCGTACAAACGATCATTATCATTTTTCTAAACGAATTAAATTGAATGATTAGCAGCATCACAATGATAAACGCAGATAATGGAAGGTATTTACCTACTGCTCCCATATTTTCTGCTGAACTTTTAGCATCACCTCCTAATTCGTAACTATATTCTTTTCCCCATGTTTCTTTTTGTGTTTCTAACCAAGGCGTAATGGCTTGTGTGACTTCTGAAGCATTTCCTGTAGTTGTTAATTCACTTGATACTTTAATCGTTCGCGTTAAATCAACACGTTTAATTTTAGAATATTGCCATTCTGGAATGATTGAAGCCACTTGTAATAACGGCACACTTTTCCCAGAATTTTGCGCATAAACATTTAAAGTTTCTAATGAAGATAATGACTGTTGTTTACTTTGGTCACTCTTCATTACAATAGGAATCGATTTATCACCTTCTCTATACTCCCCTGCTTGAAAACCATCTAAAACGGTTTGCAGTGAAGTCGCAATATCTTGATTAGTAACGCCTGCTGTTTGCGCTTTATTTGGGTCTATATCAATAACAAACTTCTTGCCCTTTGGACCCCAATCGTCTTTAATGTTTTTTGTACCAGAAATAGTAAATAATTGGGCTTTAATAGCCGCAGCGATACTTGCTAATTTATCTGGATCACCTCCAGAAATTTCAATCTCTACTGGTGTACCTCCTCCTCCAGAACCTAATAATCCAACCTTAATATCTGCATTTGGAAAATTTTCAAAACCAAAAGCATCTAATTTCTCAATCATTTGGTTATTTATTAGAAATGAAGACGTATTTATTAAAATGTGTGCATAGTTTGAATTTGCTTCGTCTGCATTATATCCTAAATCGTAAGCCGAAGGGCCTTCACCGATATATGCCGACCAATCTACGATACCGTCTGGCTTATCGCTTGTTACTTTTAACTCAGTAAGCATAAATTTTTCAAGTGACTTTACAACGGCTGTGGTACTTTCAATATTGGTGCCTTCTGGCAAATTAACATCTACAGTAATCATATTACGATCACTATCTGGGAAGAATACAAAACTTAAAAAACCAAAACCAAAAATGGATAAAAAGAACATAAAAACAATTAAGACTAAAACCGATTTCTTCCAAGATAAAGCTATTAAAATAAGGTCTTTATACTTATTTTTTAGCCCGTTTATAAGTTTATCTAAAAAACTAACCTTACCTGCTTCTTTAGGTTTTACTTTTAAGAAAAACACACAAAATAGCGTAACGATACTTAGAGCAATAACCCAAGAAGATAACAAAGCAATTGTGATGACCACGAAAATTGGCCCCATAATATCACCCATTACAGATTCTGCCATAAAGAAGGCTAAAAACGCTGCCGATGTTGTTAATGTTGAAATTAATAAAGGGGTAAATAATTCTGAACAAGAATCTATCGCAGCTTTCTTAACAGGAATACCCGCTTCCATTTTTACCATAACCGATTCGGCAACCACAATGGCGTTATCTACCATCATACCCAATGCCATAATTAATGCGGCTAGAGAAATTTGATTCAATCCAACATCTATTAAGCCCATAATCATTATAGTAGTAATGGTTACAATTGGAATTAAACTGGCAATGACTAACCCCGTTCTTAATCCTAAAAAGAATAACATCACTGCCAATACAATGGCTATTGCCTGCAATAAATTACCAATAAAATCGCTAATTTTTAAATCGATGTATTGATCTATTGATGCTAACCTAGACAATTCTAAACCTACAGGTAATTTTTCTTTCCAAGCTTCTAACATCGCATCAATTTCCTCACCTAGTTTGATAATATTAGCGCCATCTTTAAGAGATACGTGTAACGAAATGGCATCCTTACCATTAATACGCACTTTTTGTGTTGGAGGATTAATGTATCCTTTTTTTATACTCGTAATATCTTTAAGTGCTACCACTTGCCCGCTTTGACCAACGGGAATCAACATTTCGCGAATAGATTCTACATCGTTAAAGTTTCCAGTTGGTTCTAAAATAATACGTTCTGCCTCTACATTAATTGTTCCTCCAGAACTTAGAATATTAGTACTGGCTATGAGGTTTTGTAATCTATTAGCTGTTAATCCATATGTTTTTAGTCTGGTATTTTCAAACTCTACGAAAACACGTTCACTCTGTTCACCATTTAACTCTACTTTTGCAGCATCTTCTAATTTAATTAAATCATCTCTTAAATCATCTGCGTAATCTTTCATTTCGGTATAAGCGAACCCATCAGAAATTAGACCAACTGCAATACCAAAAACTTCACCAATACCATCATCTTTTAACTTAGGGTGTACATTATTAGGTAAGCCTTGTACTGAACTTAATTTACGTCGTAAACGATCCCAAACTGGCTGTAACTCTTCTGGTGAAACTTCCATTTTAAGCTCAACCTGAACTACTGAAAGTCCTGTACGAGAGGTGCTTTTAACTACTTTTAATTCTGGTAATTCTTGCGCTACTTTTTCAATTTTATCACTAACTAATTCTTCAACACGTTCTGGACTGGCTCCAGGAAATGAAGAGACAATTGAAGCTACCCTAATCGTATAAGGCGGCATGCTATCTCTAGACAGTGAGGTATAAAATAGAGCACCCATAACCATAACTACAGTTAGAATACTTAAAACAACACGATTACGATTTATTGAAAATTCGGTAAGATTCATAGTTACTATTTTGGTTGATCGTTATTATTTTAATCTTACGTCTTGACCGTTAAGTAAAGTTTGTAGCCCTGCAGTTGCAATTTTATCACCATTTGCTAATCCCTTTTTTACTTTAAAACCATCAGTAGTAAGTTCTCCTAATTCAACGTAACGTTTATTTACAGTTCCAGTAGTTTCATTTTTAGTGGTGATGATAAATACAAAACGCCCCTTTCCATCTTCACCAACTGCTTTTAGGGGTATGATTAATGACTTATCTGCAGTCTCATTAGCTTCAGTAAAATCAAAGGTAACACTAGAGGCCATTCCTGGTTTAATAGCATTTAAAGGCGTATCCATACTTATAGAGGTTTTATAAGTTGCAGCATCTGCATCTATAATTGGTGCGACCTCGGTAACCGTACCCGTTAATTCTTTTCCCTCTAAAGCAGAAAATTGTAGTTTCGTTTTCATGCCCACAACGACTTTATTAACCACTGTTTCAGGTAAGCCTACTTCAATTTTTATTTCTTTCCCTGCATTTAGAATCGCAAATTTATGACCCGCAGCAACGCGCTCACCAACACCACCATCGGTATCTGCAATTAACCCCGCTTTTGGTGCTCTAATTACACCGTAACTAAGCTGTGTTGCTTGAATACTTTTGTTACGCTTTGCTGATTCGTATTGATCTAAAGCCGTTTGATAGGAATTTTTAGCACTTTCATAATCACTTAGCGAGTTGCTTCCTTTTTCATATAAAGACTTCACGCGGTTTAAGTTAGACTTAGAAGTACTCATTGAAGATTGCGCACTTTTTAAAGCCGATACGCTTTGCTCGTATGCCAAACTCGCTTCTACATTATCGAGTTTTGCAATAAGGTCTCCCTTTTTTACTTTTTGACCTTTACCCACGTTTACTTTAGTGATCACCCCACTACCTCTAAAACTCAATTCGATTTCATCACCTGCTTTAGCAACACCACTAAAGGTTCTTATTTTTTGAGTATTTACATCTCCAACAACAGCAAACTTAACTGGTCTTAATACCGTTTCTTTCTCTTTTACTTCTTCTTTACAAGACACAAAAGCGATTAAACTTAATAGTGTAATTAATGTATAATTTTTAACTTTCATAATTAATGATGAATTAATTTCTGCTTAAAATATAAGCGTTAACATTTTGGATAAATTGTTGATTTTCGGCTTCGGTATGTACTAAAAAGAAATACCCAATAGCACGCTCTAACTGCATTGATGTTAGTAAATAATTATAGTTAGCTGTTGCTCTTCCTAATTGTGCTTGTAAGTAATTGGTTTGTGCATCTATAAGCTGTATTACAGGCACAGCTCCTTGTTTATAGGCGTTTTGCGTTAAGTCTAGACTTTCTTTCGCCGTATCTTCTGCGATTTTAGAAATTTCAATATTAGCAATCTCGCTAATTAAGTCTAGAATGATATCGTTGACATTCTTTTCTATATTTAATTCAATATTTTCTTTTTCAAATCCCAGTTGTTCTTTTTGAATTTTGGCTGTCTGGCGGTTTATATTTCTTTGATTCTGACTAAAAATAGGTAATGACGCATTTAAACCTACATTGTAAGTACCGTCTGGAGCATTTGGGAAACCTGCAGGAAGAGTAGATCCTTTTCCAGACTGTGAAAGCGCTAAATTATATTGACCTTGTAAAGCGACTGTTGGAATGAAACGCCCTGTATCGTTTAACCTATAGTTACGATTAGTGACATTTAAATTGTAATCTATACTCTTAAGTTCTGGTGCGTTTTTTTTCGCTTCTTCTACTAAAAAATCAATAAGTGCTGGTTGTAACCTTGGGTTATCTAAAATATCATAGAAATCTTCATATTTATAATTTTTAAATACCCCTTCAGAAAGCACGGCATCCTCAATATCTATCTCCTTATTAATGGAAATATTCATTAACTGATTAATAGTGAAAAAACCTTGCTTTAACTGATTTCCAGCATCAATAAGATTTTGTGTATTTTGAGCCAATTGGCTTCTAAAACGCAACACATCAGACTTACCTGAGGCACCGCCTTCAAAATTTTGTTCTGCCAATTCTAAATTACGTTTTGTGAGTTGTAAATTTTGGTTTTGAATTGTAGAATTTGTCTTTAATATTAAAGTGTTAAAATAGGCTACTGATGCATTTAGTAAGGCGTCTAACTCACTGGCATTATAGGTTGCTTGTTGTGCTTTTTGTAGTTCTTTCTGAATGTCGATGTTGGCTGAAGCGCTTTCAGAGTAAATAAGTTGTTCTGCCACAACAGCTCCCGATGTTGAAAACTCTGGATTAGTCCCATTAGAAATTTCAGCAACTCTAGGATCTAAATAAATACCGTTAACATTAGCGGTTACGTTGGGCAAGTAGCCACTTTTTGCAATTTTAACATCCTGTTGGGTTAAATCCACACCTTTTCTAGCAGATGATAAGCCTAGATTTTTATCTAAAACGCCATTCATAATATCTAAAATAGATAGTGCGTTTTGAGTACTTGGCTTTGCGTTTCCTCCAATAAAATCGGCAGAACCCAACATGGCATAGCGTAACGGGAAGCCAATTTGTTTTGCTGTATTAACGTTTATGGTCATCTTGTTTTTATACTCCAAAAACAGTGGCAATTCTGATGCATTTGTCCCGCTAGAAATAGCTTCAACATTCAAGGCAATACGTCTAAAAAACTGCTCTAAGTTGGTCTTAGGTTGGTTAGTGGCTAAAATACCACGCGCTACATCTTCAATTCTACTTGCTGAGAAAGAAGGTAATTTTCTTTCATTTATAACGTTAACTAAATTATCAAATTTTGTATCGCTTAATTGAAAACCGCCAGCTAAATAAATAGCATCTAATCCATCAAATGTATCAGATTGCAGTCCTGCCTCTGAAACTGTAATGAGTTTGTATTGCTTCCCTTCGTTTGTAAAATGCGAATCAAAAAACGTTTTTAATGGCAGCGCTTTCGGCATATAATCATCTACTATTATTCCAATATTCTTATAATCATATAGCGACTTAAAAGCTTCTAAATCTTTCTTGTAAGATAAAGGCGTTATAATGTATGTGATATTATTTATTTGACTTGTTTTTTGATCTGGCAAAAGATTTATAAAATCTGAATTTATCGCCCCAAAAACAATTGTTGGCTTTGTATATGTCTTTTGTTGAGACAATGCAATGTTATCTATAACTCCAAACGATATAACAATATCTGCTTTACCATTCATTAAAGATTGGTAATTCGCTTTTGCCGTTTCTAAATTATAATTATTTTCAAGAGGCTTTAAAAATTCAACGACTTTACCTTGACCCACAACAGCTCTAATCTCTGTTTTCAATTGTTCAAATAAAGGCTGAACTTCGGGAGAATCTTTATCGGTTACTATTCCTATTGTGATGACTTGTGCAAAACTAAAGTGAAGTAGAAAAAAGATAGATATGAATGTAAGAGGGATTTTCATACTTTATTAAAATATTTATTAGTGTTAAAAGTTTATATAATACGACTTACCAAAACAGGTCATTCGCTTTTGTATTTCCAAATCGTAATTGTTTTTCGTAGCCTATTTAACTTCACTGCTTTATCTATAAATGAAATAAAACTAGATTTAAAATCATGTTTTCCTCAAAATCGCATTTAGTCTGAAAAAGTTCATTATAAAGGTGTTTTAAATTTTGTTAGTTGAACCTAATAGATAATTACTAAGATCTTCCATACCTGTAATTTTATGTTATTCAAAATACTACTGCGATATTATGGATTCAGAGCGTAAGAATCGTTATCAATTTGGTGCAGTGATTAAAAAATACTTTAGATGCGGAAACGTTTTCAAAAAAAACGTGCTCATGGAATTAGAAGAAAACAAAAAATACTGAATTTATGATTAATTTTTTTAGAATGAACCTTCATATATACAAGTATGTACTCATAATATTATTATGTATATCCTGTCAAAAAGGTTCAAAATCAAATACTATAGACTCAAAAGAAAAGGGAGGCACTGAAACCTCTATTCTTTTACATGACATCTGGATATTACACAAAATCGAAGATGTTTCTTATTCGGAAACGACACAAAAAAGACCCCAGCTTGAATTCCAGGTTTCCCAAAAAAAAGTCTTAGGAAATGATGGTTGTAATCAATTTTTTGGAAAAATAGAAAACTTAACAAACTCTGAATTAGAGTTCAATATTATGGGAGGAACTAAAATGCGCTGCCCAAATATGGGAGCGGTAAATACGTATTTAGAATTGTTGAAAAAAACACATTATTATCAAATCATGAATCTCGAATTATCGTTACTCGATGCTAATAAAAATGTTTTACTCGTTTATAAAAAAGGGGATTAGTTTTATGAATAGCTTAATGCTTAAGATCGTTCATTATCATTAATTTTTCTATCGATGAATGATGTGAATCTTATTTTCTAATTATTAAACTCAATTCAATGAATATATCTATAAATTATGCAGAAAAACACCTATATAGGGGACTCACTTTTGGATTACTTATTTTATTATCAAGTTGCTCTTTACTAAAATTTACTATTGAATCTAAGGAAGAGCCACTTCCTAAAAATTTATTGAATACACGTATTGCTGTTAGAGCATTTCAGAGGGAATTCTCAAGTGATATTATTGCCGTCTCAGATACTATTATTGCTAATACTAGTGATATCGACATAAAGTTAAATGCAATTGCTTTTAAAAAAGGGATTGTGGCAGCTTCTGGTAAAACCGCTTTTCAAGCGGTACCAGAACTGGCTTTGGTAGACACCTGGGTACTTTGCAAGCAGCTTAAAGATGTTATGGAATCTAATCTGGGCAAGGAATTTATAGGTAGCGACCATATATTAGTAAAAGAAAAAGCGGTTCAACTCGAAAATAGAATTACTGAAATAGCTCGAACACTTTTAAAAGAAGACCGCTATAGCGAGCTAGAATCTTTTGTAAATAAATATGCACTAGAAAATCCAGTAACCTCTTTTGATTTTCCAAGAGCAAATATTCTCTCTCCTTTATCTAAACACCTTGGAGTAGCAGATACTGTTTATGTAAGTACGATAGGTTCTGGAGCAGAGGCATTAAGTGACATAGGTGATCGCATAGGAATTACAAGTGAACTTCTGGGAAAACAACTAGGCTGGGAAAAAGAACGATTCTCTTTAGAATGGGACCGTGCCAACCCATCAGACGATTTTCTTGCCAGAGCAGATTCTATAAGTTTAATATTAGACCGATTTGCTAATGTTGCAGAAAATTCTCCTGAATTAATGGGTAATATGAGTGCTAATATGCGTAGCGAACTAATGCCTTTAATAAATGAGTTGAATGGCGGTATAGATGCTTCTCTCTATAAATTGGCAGACGAACGCTTAAGAATGCAACTCTATCTCGATGCGCAGCGAAAATTACTTGTAAGCGATGTCAATGCAACAGGAGAGCAGATGATTGACACAAGTACAAAAAGCATTGCTACACTTATAAAAGATGTCGCTTGGATTGTTATACTAGCCGCAATAATTATTATTGCATTACTTTTTAGCATCCCCTTTCTGGCTGGATTCTATTTGGCAAAAGCACGATTTAAGACAAAAGATAACCTTAATTAATTTTTAAAATGACAACAATTAAAAAATTAGTATTATTTATAGCAACAACTGTACTTTTCACATCTTGCAAAATGAATAAAGGTTGTGCAGAAAGTTTAAATGGAACCTTAGTTAACTTAACCCTAGATGGTTGTTCTTGGGTTATTGAACTTGATAATAATAAAAAAATTATACCTATTAATCTTGATAGTTTTGATATTGAAAAAGAAGATGATGTAAAAGTTTCAATTACTTACAACCTACTCGATGATGTAGCTGGGATTTGCATGACGGGTAAGATGGCAGAACTGTCGTGCATTCAAAAAATCAATAACTAACACTATTACTAACCATTTAAAATTAACTTCTACTAATTCGTTGATTTATTAGATCACCCAATTAAAGTAAACATAATCTTTATGATCACAGCATTAGCTATATCTATGAAAAATGCTCCAATAAGTGGAATGATGATGAATGCCTGAGGTGATGCACCATATTTTTTTGTTACGGCTGTCATATTTGCAATTGCGGTAGGTGTCGCGCCAAGTGCCAAGCCAACGTAACCAGATCCCATAATGGCTGCATCATACGTCTTACCTAATACTCTAAAGACTACAAATACAGTAAACGATGACGCTATAAAGACTTGAGCTATAAGTAATGAAATAATTGGAATGGCCAAATCTACAAGTGTCCATAATTGAAGACTCATTAACGACATAGCTAAAAAGAGACCCAGACTATAATTTGATACGAGACCAATCACAGGCTTATCTGTAGGCCAATAAACATTTTTCCAAATAAGAGGGACTGTATTTGTTAATAAAATACCTCCAAAAAGACAAGGCACAAATAAAGGCAATTGCACATTCACACTCAATAAAAATTTATGTAGATAGATTCCAATTCCTATTGCAATACAAAGAATTAAAACAAAGGAAT
Organism: uncultured Flavobacteriaceae bacterium; assembly: GCA_937937185.1. Classification (GTDB taxonomy): domain Bacteria; phylum Bacteroidota; class Bacteroidia; order Flavobacteriales; family Flavobacteriaceae; genus JAHDGB01. Next base: position 1,671 of record CALDCO010000136.1, on the reverse strand, counting down.
AAATAGTATCAACATTAATTTTTTCTTCTTGGGAATTACGTATTCCTACACTAAGTGCTTTATCGCTGGAAGACTTTAAATCGTGCTTTTTTATAAGAAAATTGGCTATTGGCCCACCAGCTACACCCCCTAAAACGAGACCAAATGTGGCACAAGCAATGCCAATTTCCATAGCATTTGTAATTTCATAATCTTTCATAAATGTAGGCGCCCAAGCTATTGCCGTTCCGTGGCCTCCACTTAACGCAACAGATCCTCCTATAAGACCGTTTGCTGTATCTATACGTGTTAGAAATGCGACACCAATACCAGTAAAATTTTGAATAAATAAATACCCTATTGCTATTAAAAGCATCATTAATAGAGGTTTCCCTCCTTTGAGTAAGGTTTCAAATCGAGAAGACAAACCTACGCAAGTAAAGAAAACAACAAGCAACGCATCTCTTTGATCTAAAGAAAAATTAACCTTAATTTTAAATACAATAAAAGTTATACAAATTAAAATGGAAGCTATAATACCTCCTGTAACTGGTTCTGGAATATTGTAAGTCCTTAAAAATTTAATTCGCTTATTTACGTATTTCCCTAAAAATAAAACAAGAACAGCGAGAATTAATGTTTCCCTTTCATCTACAATCATATATTAACTTTAAACTAAATGAAAGCACTTCATGTTAAAAGAATATCAAAATAATATTGATTAAACTAAAATATTAGAGTTATATACTTCTATAATTAAGGATATTAAATATCAAATTTGATCCCTCAATTATCTGTATAAAATCAATTTTTAAATTCAGTCATTTTTCAGAACTAGCCTTTATATAATAACTATACTTTATATAGTGCAAAAATTGAATAAGTACTGGCTCTTAAGTTATGATTTCTTTAAAGCTAATTTATTAGTAAGAATTCTCTCAAAGTCCATCATGAGATCTAAATGTTTTTTATTTTGATCTGAAGATAATAAAGGTGCAACACTCGAATTTAATTTAGAAATTTGCAATTTCATTCCTTTAAGATACTCATAAGCAGTTAATTCTGTCTCATTTTCCTCAAGACGTCCTATTTTATCTAAGTGAAAGGTAAATAAGGTCTCGTATTTTTCTTTTAATTCATTACTCATCCCTATTTCTTGAATTGTTTTATCAACCCATAGGTGCAAATTAGAATACTCTTCCATTGTAAAAAGACGCACTTTATTGTCCTTCTTTTCTGTCTGATCTTGATTTTGAGAATTTACACTTGACATTGAAAAAATGCAGGCGATAATAAATAATGCTTTAATAATTTTCATAGTTATACTTATAATTTTATTAGTTGAACCTAAAAGATAATTACCAAGTTCTTTCTTATAGGTAATTTTAGGTTATTCAAATACTAACGCGATATTATGGAATCAAAAAGTAAGTATCATTATCAATTTGGTGCAGTGGTTAAAATAACACTTAGAGATGGAGAAGTTTCTGAAGAAGAAAAGATATTTCTTAATCATTTAGCAGAAAAACTAGAAATACCTAGTAATGAATATGATCATATAATGGAAAACTACCTCAGCTTTCCTCTCGAACCTACAAATACTCACAATGAAAGACTGGAGAGTATGTATATACTAACGCAATTAGTTTCCGATGATGCTACTATAACTGGAAGTAAACAAACACTATGGCT
>CALDCO010000135.1 GCA_937937185.1 uncultured Flavobacteriaceae bacterium | reverse complement strand
ACATTAGGGCCACCAGAAAAGACTTGTTCTATCTCATCGGATTTGGCATCAAAGAATATTCTTGCCAAATAAGAATTTGGCCTTACTTTATTCATTTCTTTAAAAAGATTAAGTGACGAAGCGATTTCACTTTTAGCATCTTTTAGATTCTCACTCATAAGATCCAATCCTTTTCTATGGTAATTGTACATAATGTTTCTGTATTCCTTATAGGAATTAGATAACATACTATTAATTAAAGCAAAACGACTTTGTAGTCCATCTTCTAATTTCCAACCTTGTCCCCCTTCTTGTTGCGAAAAATTAACAATTGTTTCAGCCTGTTTAAAATGTGTTTCTCCACCTTTTAATTCGAAAGAGTCGGCGTCTAAACCCAAAAGCATGTACACATGAAAAGCAATAACAGAAACCAAGTTAGATTCGAATTGATTAGGGTTATATATAATATTTTGAAATTCTAAATAATTAAAATTAAAATCTTTATCATTTACATTATAAATTGGAGAAGAGTAAGAAGATCCATACACCGGTCTTGATGATTGCACTTGTATTGAAGCTCCAAACCGATCGCCATCAAAATTATTAATAATAATAACCATATTACAATCAATCCTTTCTTGAGGTTCATAAACTTGATTGGTCCATTTCGTCGTAGAAAGAAATTCGGTAAGTTGGTTTTCTAAGGTTTTAAACAATTGTAAATTTGCATTTCCTGTAGCTTGTGCATTTACCACAACAGTACCCCTAAGTTCTTGAGAATGCATCACCGTGGAAATAAGTAATACTATTAATAGATATAAAACTTTACGCATTTAATTTATTTATTATGACATTTAACAAGTCTTGAGCAACTTCGGCCTTAGACTTTAGCTTGTAACTTATAACCTTTTCATTACTATCAATAATAGTAACTTTATTGGTATCTCCCTTAAAACCAGCGCCTTTATCTTTTAACGAATTTAACACAATTAGGTCTAAATTCTTCTTTTTTAGTTTTCCTTTTGCATTTTCTAGTTCATTATTGGTCTCTAAGGCGAATCCTACTAACAACTGCTTAGATTTTATTTCTCCTAAGGATGCCAATATGTCTTTCGTTTTCTCTAACTCTAGTGTTAACGTAGAATCCTTCTTTTTTATTTTTTGATTCGCAATTTCTTTTGGTCTATAATCTGCCACAGCTGCGGATAATATAGCAATATTTACCGAATTAAAGTACTTATGAACGGCATTATACATCTCCAAAGCACTTGTCACAGGTATCATAGTAATTAAACTATGAGTTGCTTTTTGTTGAGTAGGCCCTGATACTAAAATGACCTCAGCCCCTAAATTAGCAGCAGCTTTGGCAATTTCAAATCCCATTTTACCACTAGAATGGTTTCCAATAAATCGAACAGGGTCTATCGCTTCGTAAGTAGGTCCTGCAGTAAGTAGTACTTTTTTACCATTTAATGGAAGTTGGTTTAAAATATCACTTTCTATAAAGTTAACAATATCTTCTGGTTCTGCTAACCTTCCTAGTCCAACCAAACCACTAGCCAATTCGCCAGAAGTAGCAGGAATGATGATATTTCCATATTTTTTTAGTGTTTCAAAACTCTTTATAGTGGAAGGGTGCTTGTACATGTCTAAATCCATCGCTGGCGCAAAATAAACAGGACATTTGGCCGATAAGTAAGTTGCCAACAGCAAATTATCGCAAGTTCCATTTGCCATTTTAGACAAGGTATTTGCTGTTGCAGGGGCTATAATAAAGTAGTTCGCCCATAGGCCGAGTTCTACATGATTATTCCACACAGCATTTTCGTCTTCTTCATTATAAAAAGTAGAGTGTACTGGGTTTTTTGAAAGTGTAGAAAGGGTAAGAGGCGTTACAAAATCTTTAGAAGCAGGTGTCATAATTACTTTTACATTAGCACCTGCCTTTATTAATGCTCTTACTAAAAAGGCTGTTTTATAAGCAGCAATACCAGCACTAATGCCTAAGAGCACATTTTTACCGCTTAATACAGACATAGAAATCCTATTTGTTTTCTTCTTCAGTTCTTCTGTGGTAAATCTTGCTATCCAACCATTCTTGAACTGCTAAAGCATGAGGTTTAGGTAATTTTTCATAAAATTTAGACACTTCTATTTGCTCTTTATTTTCAAAAACTTCCTCTAAACTGTCATTATAAGTTGCAAACTCTTCTAACTTTTCAATGAGTTCTTTTTTAATTTCTGAATTGATTTGTTCTGCTCTTCTAGAAATTATAGAAATCGCTTCATATATATTTCCTGTTTCAGCATCAACTGCATTTCTGTTATAAGTCGTTGTACTTAAAGGGGCATCAATCTTTTTTAAATCCATAATAGTAAGTTATTAACTTTTCGTACTGTATTGTTCTAATTGCTTATCTAAGTCTTTTTCTAAGTCTTCTGTATTTTTTAAGAATTCAGAATCTGGGTATGCCTTTTTAAAGGCATTAAAGTAAGACTTTGCGGTTTCAAGCCGCTCTTTCTTTTTTTGCTCTACACTTTTAGTCCCTAGCAAATAGGCAGAGTTGTATCTGTAATATAGTGCTTCTTCTCTTAGAGAGGAGCCAGGGAAATCAATTATAAAATTATCGAAAGAAGAAATTGAAGCCTTATAATCGCCTATTGTATTATATTGTTTAGCGGTGCTAAAGGCTTTTTTTTCTAATCTAAATTGTAATTCTTTAACTAAAGCATTGGCTTGTTTTAAATAGGTGGAATTTGGGTAAATATTAATGAAAGTTTGAAGTTTTGCCAAAGCATCATTCGTTTCGGTCTGGTCTTTAGAGTATATTCTAGATAAATAGGAGTAGCTTTCGGCACTTTTAAATAATGCCTCCTCGACCTTAGTACTTTTAGGGTAAGATGTGGCAAAACGCTCAAATTGATACCCTGCAACATAATGATCTTCCATTTTGTAAAAGGTATTTGCGTACAAATACATTAGTTTTTCTGCTTGCGGTTTTCCTCTGTAATTTGGAACAATTTGGACAAACAATTTATTTGCTTTAGCAAACTTCCCTTCTTCATATAATTTCTCCCCTAATTTAAATTTTGTGGAAATATCTTCAGATTTTAAAGCGTTTTGATATTCGTTACAAGCAGTCAAACTTATAAACAATACTAAAATGTAAAACAGGTGCTTCATAATTTTTAACAAGATGCAAAAATACGCTATTAATATGGATTTTAAAAATATAATTTATAGCTAAAGTAAGGCTTACGACATTGTATTTATTAGTGTTTTAGTATTCTTTAACTTTTAAAATAAATAAACTGAAGTGGTTTAAATTATTTTACGTCATAAAAAAATAGAGTACAACCTTAAATTTAATCTTTGCAATTTTAGATAATTTCTATCGCTTTTTTAATTTTACTTTTTAATGCTTCAGAAGCTTCAACTAAAGGCAATCTAACGCTAGCACGGCATAAGTTTAAAGCCGCTAACACCGCTTTTATTCCTGCCGGATTGTTTTCAGAAAAAATTAACCCTATGGATTCCATTAGTTTATAGTAAATCGCGTAAGCATCTTTATTTTTACCTTCTAAGCCTAGATTAATCATTTTTGAAAATTGCTTTGGAAAACCTTGACCTATCACCGAAATAACACCAGCACCACCAGCTAAAACAACACCCAATGCCAAATCGTCATCGCCAGATATAATTAAAAAATCTTTGGGCTTATCTCTTAACAATTGTAAATATTGCCCAACATTATTCCCTGCTTCTTTTACAGCAACAATATTCTCAAAATCGTTAGCCAATCTTATCGTGGTTTCAGGAAGCATATTTGAAGCAGTACGGCCAGGCACATTGTATAAAATTATTGGCACAGGGCATATTTTAGACACCGCTTTAAAATGTTGGTAAATCCCCTCTTGAGTGGGCTTACTGTAAGCCGGAGAAACGGATAATATTCCTGCAAACTCAGAAAGATCGGTAGTCGCTATCTCATCAATAATGGCTTGAGTATTATTGCCTCCTATTCCTAAAACTAAAGGTAATCGGCCTTTATTAGCGGCCCTTATGGTTTTTATAATTTCCTTTTTTTCTGCTTTAGTTACCGTTACACTTTCTCCTGTTGTTCCACTAATTACTATATAATCTATCCCATTATCGATATTATAGTTTACTATGGTAGTTAAGGCATCATGATCGACACTTAAATCTGATTTAAAAGGGGTAACTATTGCAATTCCGGTGCCTAAAAAAGGTGCATTCATTTTTAAAGTTTGTTAAGTATTTTTAAATATTTTATAAGTTCACTAGTAAAAGTGTTAATATCTTTAATATCAGTTTTTATAATAAGGTCATTAAACCGTTCATCCGTTTGCAAAATACCCACTTTTAGTTTTGCATTAGAAGCGGCAGTAATAAGTTTTAGTTCTGTATTTTCCTTTGTATAATAGCTTATTAATAAATCGAAATGGGCATCAATAAATTGTTTTAATTCTTGATGTTTAATAATGTTTTTCCAACCAAAATCGTTAGGATTATAAATCGCATCCCAAAGACCACGTTCTTTATTAACATCTTCGGTAAAGGCAATGATGTTAATACCGTTAGATTTAATTTCTAAGTCTGAAGCAAGCACTTTAAATCGATCGAAATCGTCTTTTTCATCTTGACTAAATACCACACCAAGGGTTTGTATTTTCCCCTCAGAGGAATTTACAATGCGGTTTTTGAGTCTTTCCTCAATATACTTTTTATTAGATTTTTCTTTAAATCCTTTTAAAATCATTCACTAGTGTAATCTTTCGCACAAAAGTAGCAAAACAACTTTTATTTGTTTACTTAAATATTAGAGTTTTATAATGAATTCTAAATTATTTACTTTTATTTACCATCTTATTGCAGTTTCAGATGGCTAATAAGTGATTTACTTGTTTTGTCTTTCAGGTTTCCTGGCATTATCGACAAGCTAGTGGGAGCGGTGTGATATAAAAACTCATTTTATAAACTTCATATCATCGAAATCTAATCTAGAATTCGTAAACAAAAAAAATAGTAAATGGTTTGCTCACCAATTACTATTTTTATTTATTCTTTACCTTTTTTGAACACTGACTAAAAACATAAATCTTTAACTATCGTGTTTATAAATTTGTTCAACGCCTAAATTTATTTTAGGATCTTAGTAGTTTTCGACGTTTTAAGATGTAGATAGTGATTTGCACGATGTAATTGATAAGGTCGCTTTATTAACAAAGAAAAAACATTTTGCGTATAACCTGTGTTGGTCTTAATTTAATCTAAGCGCAATCGTTTTATAAACCAAATCCTGTTCGTTTATACAACAAACAGGATTTTGGCTCCTAACTAAACTAACCATTATTTCTGTTTCGCTGACAAGAAATAATTTTTCAAATGACATAAATTAAGAAGTTGTATTCGCTATTAACCAATCTTATTGAGAGTATTATGCCATCTTAAAACATATACGAAGTGATATTTATTTTGGATCATTCGGTGGTTAAAAAATTAGTTTTTTAACATTTTTTTAGCTTCTTCCCAGTACACGTCCATTTCTTCTAAACTCATATTTTTAAGCTCTTTATTTAGTGATTTAGCCTTGTTTTCCAGATATTTAAATCTATTTGAAAATTTTTTATTTGTGCGTTCTAAAGCATTTTCGGGGTTAATATTTAAAAAGCGCGCATAATTAACCATAGAAAATAAAACATCCCCAAACTCATTTTCCATCGCTTTTTTATCGCTTTTGGCGATTTCTGTTTTAAATTCTTCAATCTCTTCTTGTACCTTTCCCCAAACTTGTTCTGGGTGTTCCCAATCGAAGCCTAATCCAGCTACCTTATCTTGAATGCGATTCGCTTTTACTAAAGCTGGCAAACTCTTAGGAACGCCTTCTAAAACACTCTTTTTACCCTCTTTTAATTTTAGTTTTTCCCAATTACGAGCGACTTCGTTCTCATCTTTCACTTTAACGTCGCCATAAATATGGGGGTGACGGTGAATTAGTTTATCACAAATAGCATTACAGACGTCGGCGATATCAAAATCGTTCGTTTCACTTCCTATTTTAGAATAAAAAACCAAGTGCAGCATTAAATCGCCCAATTCTTTTTTTACTTCATTTAAATTATTATCTAAAATGGCGTCCCCTAATTCATAAGTCTCTTCAATAGTTAAATGTCGAAGCGTTTCCATGGTTTGTTTTTTATCCCATGGGCACTCTGCCCTTAATTCATCCATTATAGTTAACAACCTATCGAAAGCTTTTAGTTGGTTTTCTCTAGAATTCATTTATTGTTCTTGTTTGCGTTGCGTAAAGATAATTTAAAACAAAAAAATCCAGCTTATAGGCTGGATTTTGTTTTCATTTTTATAATAATTATTCTTCTTCATTTTTAGCTTTTTCTTCATCAAAAGCTAACAAATCGTTTTTCTGCAAAGTATTGTACCATTGAACAACCTTTTTTATGTCACTAGCATAAACCCTATCTTCATCATAATCTGGTAGTATTTCGAAAAAATATTCTTCTAATTTATCTTTAGATTCTTTATGGCTAATGCGTGTTGGTTGCCCTTTCTCTTTCTTTTTTATAAGTTGTAACACTTCTTTTAATGGCTTTTCTTCTGTTAACGTATAAATTGCTATTTCACTAAGCACACTAACATTTTGTTGAATCCCAACAGACATTTTTCTACCATTTAATAATGACTGCGCTATAAAACCACCTCGCGTTTGTGTAACTAGTTTATATAAGCCTGGTTTCCCTGCTATTGCTAATATTTTATCTAAAGCCATGTTTATTTCTCAATAAGGTAAGCAAATATACATTTGTTATTTTGTGATATACAAATTTTATCGCTTCTTTTTTATATGTGGAAAACGCATGCGATACTCTATTTTAACCTTTCCTTTGGAGATATTGTTAAGTTTAGCTTTAATTAAACGTTTTTTTAAACTGGACAATTTATCCGTAAATAAAACGCCTTCAATATGGTCGTACTCATGTTGAAATACTCTTGCAGACAGGCCGTCTAATTCAATAGTATGTTTTTTAAACGCATCGTCATAATACTCTACCTTAATATTAGGTTTCCTGAATACATCTTCGCGAACGTCTGGAATGCTTAAGCAGCCTTCATTAAAAGCCCATTCATCGCCCTGCTCTTCAATTATTTTAGGGTTTATAAAGGTGTGTTTAAAATTTTTAAGCTGTTCTTTTTCCTTTTCATCCAGTGCTTCATCTTCAGCAAAAGGAGAAGCGTCTATGATAAATAAACGAATGGATAGCCCAATTTGTGGAGCAGCAAGACCAACACCATTAGCCGCATACATGGTCTCATACATATTCACTATAAGTGCATTTAATTTGGGATAGCTTTTAGTGACTTCAGTTGCTTTTTTCTTTAAAACAGGATCGCCATAAGCGACAATAGGTAATATCATTACACTTAAGATTTATTTATTATATAAGTAACTTTGTAAAATTATGGTCGCACTAATTTCGTCAATTAACGCTTTGTTTTTGCGTTGCTTTTTACTTAATCCGCCGTCAATCATTGTTTGAAATGCCATCTTTGAAGTAAAACGCTCATCAACACGTTTAATAGGTATTTTAGGAAAAATAGTTTTAAGTTGTTTTAAAAAAGGAATAATGAGTGCCTCGCTTTCACTTACTTCATTATTCATTTGCTTAGGCTCTCCTACCAGAAATAATTCCACATTTTCTTTTTCAGTATACCTTCTTAAAAAATGAATTAATTCGCTAGTAGGTACTGTCGTTAAACCTGATGCTATAATTTGTAATTCATCGGTAACGGCTAAGCCTGTCCTCACCTTCCCATAATCTATAGCTAAAAGCCTTCCCATTTTTAATTTTTGGGCAAATTTAAACTTTAATTTATAGATATGCCATTTCTCTATCTAATTCAGCCAAAAAATATGCTAAATTATAGACAAGACCTATTATATTTGCCAAAGTTTAGCAAACCTGATACATTAGAGCTTGGTGATAAAAATTTATAGCCCAAAAAACTGATGGTTTCTAATGCCTAAAATGTGAGTTTAAAACCACTACGCCTTAAAAAACATGGTATAATGCTACGAAACGATAAAGAATAAACCAATGACTGAATTACAACAAACTATTGAAAATACAACGATGACTACATTACAGCAAATTATTGAAAACGCTTGGGATAACCGTGATTTATTATCTGAAGAAGCAACAACTACTGCGATTAGAAAAGTAATTAATTTGTTAGACGAAGGAACGCTTCGTGTTGCTCAACCTACAGCTGAAGGCTGGCAAGTTAATGAATGGATAAAAAAAGCTGTCGTTTTATATTTTCCTATTCAAAAAATGGAGACCCTAGAAGCTGGAATTTTTGAATACCATGATAAAATTCCATTAAAAAAAGGGTATAAAGAAAAAGGAATTCGTGTTGTACCTCATGCTGTTGCAAGACACGGTGCTTATATCTCTTCTGGCACTATTTTAATGCCAAGTTATGTTAATATTGGAGCTTATGTCGATGAAGGGACTATGGTAGATACATGGGCAACTGTTGGAAGCTGTGCGCAAATAGGAAAAAATGTACACCTTTCTGGAGGTGTTGGTATTGGAGGGGTTTTAGAACCATTACAAGCTGCCCCAGTTATTATTGAAGACAATGCCTTTATTGGGTCGCGCTGTATTGTGGTAGAAGGCGTTCGTGTTGAAAAAGAAGCCGTTTTAGGAGCAAATGTGGTATTAACGGCTTCAACAAAAATTATTGATGTTACAGGAAATGAGCCAATAGAGATGAAAGGACTTGTTCCCGCTAGGTCTGTGGTAATCCCAGGTAGTTATGCAAAAACATTTCCCTCTGGAAGTTATAATGTACCCTGCGCTTTAATTATTGGAAAACGCAAAGAAAGTACCAATAAAAAAACGTCGCTTAATGAGGCACTAAGAGAGCATAATGTCGCTGTTTAACAGCTCTACCATTTCAAAACTAAAATGGTATAAACGCTAACAAACTTATCCCAAATTTCGATTTGAATTTATTTCGATTGAAATTTGGGGTTTTATTTTAGTAATTTTATTTTCTACATGAAGATATTAGTCATACAGCAAAAAATGATTGGAGATGTACTAACAACAGCTCTCCTATTTGAATTGTTGCGTGAAAAATATCCTGAGGCAGAACTGCATTATTTGATTAATTCTCATACGTATCCAGTAGTAAAAAATCATCCTTTTATTGACCAGTTTATTTTTTGTACTCCAGAAATTGAAAACTCAAAATTAAAATTCTTCTCTTTTTTAAAAACGATAAGAAAGCAACGCTTCGATATTGTTATAGATGTATATAGTATTATTAGTAGCGCATTAATTTGTTTTTTTTCTAAAGCGGAATTAACGATTGCTTACCATAAAATCTATACGTCTTTTTTGGTTTCAAGACCTATCAAAAGACTTACTAAACCTCAAAATAATGCAAGCCTGGCTATTGAAAACAGACTTAAATTATTACAACCCTTAGGTATTGAGTTTAAAAAGGATGTTTTTCCAAAAATTTATTTAACCCAGAAAGAAGTAGAAACAGCTAAAGCGTTTTTAAAACAATCTCATATTAATTTAGACCAACCTTTGTTTATGATTAGTGTTGTTGGAAGTAATACAGACAAAACCTATCCTAAAAAAAACATGGCAGCTTTGTTAGATTGTATTATTGCAACGAATAACAACGTACAATTGCTTTTTAATTATATGCCTAAACAAAAAGAAGCGGTTCAATTAATTTACGACGCTACGCATAAAAACACTAAAAAGAATATTTATGCAGATGTTCTTGGTAAAAACTTAAGAGCGTTTACAGCAATAACTGCTGTTTGCGATGCTTTAATTGGTAATGAAGGTGGCGCCAATAATATTGCTAAAGCTTTAAATGTACCAACCTTTAGCATTTTCTCTCCTTCTATTAGCAAAAAGAGTTGGTTTGGTAATAACGAAGTAAAAAAACATGTGGCCGTTCACCTCTCAGATTTTATCGATTATGATAAAGGAAAAGCAAAACAAAACCCTAAGGCTTTTTATAAATTATTTAAAACAGAATACATAAGACCCAAATTAACCACATTTATAAAAAAAGTATTATCATAACTCTACTGTCCATTGGTTTTTAACAGTTCTTCTAATAAAAATACTTTTTGATCTTTAATACTTGTAAAATGCCATTTTTTAAAAGTACGTTCTATTTTCTTTTTTGAAAAATGATTAAAATAATCGGCTAGAGGAAAAAAATCACGATGTCCAATGCCGTCTATTATTATGATTTGAATCGTATTGTTATTCAGCAATTTGCAGCACAAATTTCGAGCTCTTAAATCTCTTGTAAAAACTTTAAAAAAAGTCATTTGCGCTTTAAGCTTTAATAGGGCTTCCCATAAGGTTTCACCATCAATTAACGATTCGTTACCTAAATAGTATTCTAATGTTTTTGAAACAGTGCCAGTAGGCTCATCTCTTATTAAATCAAAAATTTGTCCAACGCCTAAATTAGTCGTTATTTCACCTTTGTAATCTGAATAAAAAGAATAATCATACGCAGAGCGATCTCTTTTATGCAATTTTAAATAGTATAAGATCTCTTTATAAGTATAGTTTCTTTCAACATGGGGTTTTGGTACTTTAATGCATTGATTTTTATCTTCAGGATTTACATAGCAAGTTCTAATAAGCCCCTCTCCTATGTAATGTTTTTCATTCAATACAACCATTCAATACGATCAATTATAATTTAACATTCAAAATTACAAAAAGCAGCACTTCTCGGCATTCAATAAAAGCTATATTTTTTTAACTTAATGAATAACTATATCTTTGAAACCGCTAAAGCATTACACTATATATGAAAATAATTATACTTGCAGCTGGTATTGGCTCAAGACTAGGTAACCCATTTCCTAAACCGCTTACGCCTCTTAAAAATGGTAAAACCATTATGGGTATGCAAGTAGAAAATCTCTCTTCTTACTATAATATTGATGATATAAATGTAGTCGTAGGTTTTAAAAAAAATACCATCATGGAACAGTTCCCTGAATTAACCTATATCTACAATCCGTTTTTTGATAGAACAAATACTTCAAAAAGTTTACTTCAGGCCATTAAAAAATACAGAAACGAATCGGTTTTATGGCTTAACGGCGATGTTGTTTTTGATGAAAAACTGTTATCCATTTTAAATCCGCACATTGAAAATAACACCTCTTTTGTGGCTGTTAACACAAGTAAAGTAGCCGAAGAAGAAGTAAAGTACAGCCTTAAAAACGATTATATAAACAAGCTATCTAAAACGGTAAAAAATGGTTTGGGAGAAGCTGTTGGTATTAATTTCATTGCTTCTAAAGACATGAGCCCTTTTATTAATTGGTTAGAGGCTTGCGATGCCAACGATTATTTTGAAAGAGGCTTAGAGTTAGCTATTGAAAAAGATAATATTAAGGTGAAAGCAGTAGATATTTCGGCTTATAATTGTATGGAAATTGATTTTATAGAAGATTTAGAAGCTGTAAATAAAATGTTATAACATAAAAGCGCTTGGCTATATGATATGCATTAAAAAAAAATAAAGGTATTTTAAATACATGAAATTCATTTTATTCTGTTTAAACAATTATGCGTTCGCTATTTTAGAGCCTATAAAAGAGGTGCTACAAGAAAAAAAACATGATTATATTTGGTATGTTGCGCCCAAACTCATGCATGATTTCCCCTTTAAAACAGAAACGCATACCGCTTCAATTTCAACATTAAAATCTTACAAGAGTGATGTTATTTTTGCCCCTGGCAATGAAGTTCCTTATTTTTTAAGAGGTCTTAAAACACAAATATTTCATGGTTTGGCAGGCGAAAAAAAAGGGCATTTTAGGATTAGACATTATTTTGATTTGTACCTCACCCAAGGCCCTTATTTTACTAAGACATTTAATGATTTAAAAGCCATTCATAAGGATTTTGAAGTGATTGAAACGGGATGGCCAAAATTAGATGTTTATGGTAAAAATAAAGCTGCCTATAGTAAACATAAAATCGAGCTATTAAAATCGCATCAGGTAAAAAAAATAATTCTTTATGCGCCCACGTTTTCCCCAAAATTAACTTCCGCGCCTTTTTTATTGGAAGCATTAAAAACTCTGGCCGCTAATAAAGAATACCTTATCCTTTTAAAGTTTCACCCCTTAATGGCTAAAGAATGGGTGGAAAACTATAAAGTGCTTGCAAAAAACACTCCTAATATTGTTTTTCAACCTGAAAACGACATTACTAAATTTTTAATGATTGCTGATGTTCTAGTGAGTGACACCTCTTCTGTTATCTACGAATTTATCCTTTTAAACAAACCCGTTATTTCGTTTAATAATATTTCGAATAATATTCTTTGGGAAAATAGCAATGACTATAGTAAACTTACTGAATTAGTAGAAAAAACAATAACTAATGATGCTTATCAAAAAAACAGAGCTGAAATTATTGCCGACTATCATCCCTATAACGATGGCAAATCGGCTTTAAGAATGGTAGAAGCCGTAGAGCGCTATTTGAAAGAAAATATTGTGCCCGAAAAACGAAAAATTTCTACTTTTAGAAAACTTAAAACACGTTATAAATTAATAAGGTAAATTTACTTTTTCGAAAAAGTTAAAATGAGTTTAATTAAAATTACGTTTAGTGCATAAATTAACTGCAATTATTCCAACTAAAAATGAGGTTGATAACATTGAAGCTGTTATCGCTTCTGTTAATTTCGCTGACGAAATATTAGTTATAGACAGTTATAGTAACGATGGTACTTTCGAAAAAGCGCAACCTTTAGTTTCAAAAATTTTACAACGTGAATTCGATTTTTATGGCGCTCAAAAAAATTATGCCATATCTAAAGCGCAACACCAATGGATTCTTTTAGTTGATGCCGATGAGCGTGTAACTCCAGAATTAAAAACTGAAATCTTGTCTATCTTAAGTAAAGATAAAATACCTTACGATGCCTATAATATAAAACGGATCAATCATTTTATGGGGCAGCGCGTTAATTATAGCGGTTGGCGTAATGATAGCGTTATTCGTTTTTTTAAAAAAGATGTTTGTAAATATGATAACAGACAGGTTCATGAAGCACTTATAGTTAACGGAACTGTTGGAAAATTAGAGCACAAATTTCTACATTATTCTTACCGCAGTTTTGATCAATACATGGATAAAATGAATCGATATGCCACACTTCAGGCGAAAGATTATGATAAAAAAACTGGCGCTTTAACGCCTTATCATTTTATAATAAAACCGTTTTGGGGATTCGTAAAACATTACCTTGTTCAAAGTGGTTTTAGAGATGGCGTTATAGGATTAACCATTGGTTACATTCAAGGCTATGTTGTATTTATGCGTTATGTAAAATTATGGTTACTACGTAAAAATAGAGATTAATTAACCCAATAAATAATAGGCTTACGTTTTACAACATTTGAACATAACTATGAAACATCTTACCATTCTATTATTTCTATTTATACTTTCTTGTCAGGAAAATACCAAAGTCAAGACTGCGGAAGATAAAGCTATTGATGAAAAAATTTTAACCGATGAAGAAATCGGACAAGCCATATTGACTGAAGAAAAGATTGAAATAAATTCAATCGGTATTTTAGTTTATGATGGCTTTTTTGACTTAGATGCTTTTGGACCAAACGCTGTATTATCAAATATGATTGGAACTGATGTTTTTTTTGTTGCTGAGAAAAAAGGTGCAGTAAAGACAAGTTCTGGAATTGAAATCTCAGTTATAAAAAGCATTGAAGAAGTGGATAAACTGGATATCTTACTAATTCCTGGAGGGACTATTGGAACTATTCAAGCGAGTAAAAATCAAAATTTAATTAGTTGGATTAAAAAAATTGACCAAACAACAAAATATACTACTAGCGTATGCACTGGTGCTTGGATTCTCGGTGAAGCTGGACTTTTAGACAACAAAAAAGCGACAACAAACTGGTATCGTGCTAAAGAAAAGATTGAGTCTTACAATGCTGAATTCGTACAAGAACGCTATGTTCAAGACGGTAAATTATGGACTTCAGCAGGAGTTTCTGCTGGAATAGATATGTGCTTGGCTCTTGTGAACGAAATCAAAGGAGAAACCTATGCGAAATTGGTCATGTTGAATTTGGAATACGACCCAAAACCACCGTTAATAGGTGGCTCTGTTAAAAATACAAATGAAGGTTTGGTAAATCATATGTCGGGAATGTTTGACCAAATATTAAAAGTTAATAAATAACGTTCCTCAATAATGGCTAAAAGTAATGGCTTGTTGTCGTCTACTCTGGTGTGTACCTGATAAATTAATCTACTAACCCGCACAAACAGTCATAGCTGAGACAGGATGTAAATCCCCTTTCCGCTAAAAGGTTATTTTAGTTTTTATTTCTTCGAACTGCTATTTTCATGTAAGAAATGCGTTGCCGTTATTCAGAAATAGATAACCAACCTATTGTTTATAAAACACTTATATCGTACTTTTATAAAAAAAAGAAAAACATGTTGCTACAGCCTACAAACATAGAAGATAAATTACGTTACAAAAAAAATAAAAGTTATAATCCTGAGTCGGTTATTGAGCAAATACAATCTATTTTTGAAGCTGAATCGAAAAAAGAAACTTTAATTTTAGACGTCCTTTCTAATGGGGTAGAAAAAACAACCAATGCCTTTAACTTTGAGCTTTTAGATACCGATAAAATATACCATATCAATACCATTAAAACCATATGCATCGATTATCGATTGCGGTTTTTAGATTCCAAATTATTTAAAAATGAATTCCCAAACGAAGCGATATTTAAGATCAAATCATTAGAAAAAAACCACCAGACTAAATTGCAAGGTTTTAAAGTCATGGCGCCTTCAAAATTATTTAAGCTTAAAAATCCTGATGATCCTCTTTTATTTGCGCCAATTGGAAATGGCTACTACTACTTAATTCATAAATGGGGTAATGATTTACATCCTTTAAGAAAATGGATTATGCTCCCTTTTAGAAGTTTTGAAACCTTAATGGTTTCGGCTATATTATCTAGTTTTTTAATTACATTTCTGTTTAACTTTAAGTTACTAGAAAGCCAACTAATGTCTTCTAAATTTTTAATCTTATTCTTGTTTATGTTTAAGTCTGTTATTGGTATCATTATTTTTTATGCTATTTCTCAAGGAAAGAATTTTAATTCGGTAATTTGGAACAGTAAAAACAGTAAATGAAAAAGTTTAAACCACTTCAATAAAAAAAGAGACGATCTTTTCAGACCGCCTCTTTTTTATTTTATCTGCAAAACTAAATTATTTATAATTTAGCTTTAACCGTCATTTCAATTTTTCCATCAGAACCAAATCCTGGAACAATATTATCCACTCTAATTAAAGCTCTATTTCCGTATTGATCTTCTACTTCAACTATATTACCAACTTCTAGATTATTAATTCTTTGAGCAGTAGGTGTCTGAGTAAAAATAGCATCAATATCTGCTCCTAATGTAACTGAATCAAAATCAGCCACAGTTGCCGCAGAGAGTGCAAAGTAAGAGGCATTTAATTCGCTTGCATCAACACCAGTAAGATCAGAAATGGAATCTAGTGGAGCTGTACCATCTACATCAAAAAGATTAGGATAATTTACCGTAGATGCCAAAGAGGCGCCATCAGCATTTAAAAAGTAATATCCAAAATCCCATAAAGCAGCAGTTTCTTCTCCTTGGCTTAATTTATAAACTTGTCCATCAAATAGAGAAATAAATGTATCAGACGATCCATCTGCTAATGGCACCACTAATGTAGTCGTAGAAAATTCTCTTATGCCATTACCATTAGTCGTATCTGGTGTACCAAAATTTACTGTAATCGTTCCTATAGCAGTGTCATCATCTTCAGCTATTGCGTTTCTCTTAGTTACATCTCTAAAGTCACCTCTTCCAGTGGTTGCCCAAAACGTATAAACTATACTTTCGCCTTCAGCCATTGGCGCAGGTAAGTTAATTTGAAATTCAAAAGTTGTTTTATCATCTCCAACTAAATCTAAAGAACCATCAGGTTTTTCATCTACTTCTTGGGAGGTAAAAACAAAAGGTTCTGGTGCGCCACCATTAACAGATTCGGTGATGTATAATCTTCGCATATTGTTAGTAACAGTAGTAAATGCTACTTTAGATGTAATCTCAGCTCCAGTGCTCCCATCTGCAGCAACTGTAACGGCTCTCATATCTCCACCTTCCTCAAAAACAGATAGTTCTGCATCAAATGTTGCAACTGGATCATCATCCATTGGGGGCGGAATCGTAATATCTGTATTGTCATCAGAACTACAACTAAAAGCAATAACTGCAATTAGAAAAGCGACTGTAATCGATTTAAACTTAAGAAATTTGCTCATAATAATTATTTTAAATTGTTTGTTTATTAACAAATGTATATAGATTTTAAATATTATTTTAACATAATCGTATTTTTTCGACGAAATCGTTTTTATGCAAAAAAGAACGCTGAAAAGACACTTTCCAGAAAATTTACTTCATAAATCGATTCTTTTTTCCCACAAAGGGATTAAATCGTCTCAAAATTTTAGCTCGTTTCTCCATGCTAGGTTATAAAATAATTTAACATTTTATAGCAATACTTCATTTACGAACAAATAAAAACCGTAGATTTATTTTTACACAACTTTAACGAATTTTACACTGCACGATGTGTAATTTATTGACTAAATTTTTGTAACTTCTCATTTAGAATTTGAAGTGGTTTAATTTTTTTTAATTTGCTAAAAAAAATTAAACCGCTTCTTTAAAAAAATCTATATGACAGACACAAATTATATTAAGATATACACGGGTAACTTTATAATTGTACAGCAAATATTTCAAAGGCTAGAAAAAATTGGAATTATAGCGGTTATAAAAGACGAATCTGAATTCGGTAGACTTGCAGGGTTTGGTGCTTCTGTTCCTGGACAACAAGAAGTTTTTGTACATGAAAAAGAGCTGGATAAAGCAACTCCAATTATAGAACAAGTCCGAATTGCGATGAGTTCACATTAAATAATTAATCCTTAACTCGTATTAAATATTATACCTAGGGCATCAGTCTGTAATTTTAATAGTTTAATGACTTAACGATGTTCGCGTATATTTTAAAACGACTACAAAAAATTGCTATGTGATCTAGAAAGCTTTATCCATATGTAAACTATGCCGTAACGGCATACATTTTATCTCTTAATGCTTTAATTTTAGCATCTTGCATGTAGTCATCAAAAGTCGTAAACCGATCTATTACACCATTCGGTGTTAACTCTACGACCCTATTAGCTACAGTTTGAGCAAACTCATGATCGTGTGTTGTGAATAAAACAGTGCCTTTAAAGTTTTTTAATGAATTATTAAACGCCGTAATACTTTCTAAATCTAAGTGGTTAGTAGGCTCGTCTAGTTGAAGGACATTTGCTCTAGTCATCATCATACGAGAAAGCATGCACCTCACTTTCTCTCCTCCAGATAATACTGTCGATTTCTTAAACGCTTCTTCCCCGCTAAAAATCATTTTGCCCAAAAACCCACGAATATTAACTTCTTCACGTTCTTCTTCTGTTTTCGCCCATTGCCTTAACCAATCTATTAAGGTTAAATCATTTTCAAAAAACTCGCTGTTGTCAATAGGAAGATAAGACTGTGTCGTTGTAACACCCCAAGCAAACTTCCCAGAATCGGCTGTTTCATTTTTATTTAAAATTTGATAAAAAGCGGTAGTTGCCCTAGAATCTCTAGAAAATAAAACGACTTTGTCACCCTTATTTAAATTTAAATCGATGTTTTTAAATAGAATTTCACCATCTATTGAAGCAGATAAGCCTTCAACATTTAATATTTGATCACCAGCTTCCCGATCGCGTTCAAAAATAATTGCCGGATAACGACGAGACGTTGGTTTAATCTCATTAATGTCTAATTTATCAATCATTTTTTTTCTACTAGTTGCCTGTTTACTTTTAGCAACATTGGCAGAAAATCGTCGAATAAACTCTTCTAACTCTTTCTTTTTCTCTTCGGCTTTTTTATTTTGTTGGGCACGTTGTCTTGCTGCTAATTGAGAAGATTCGTACCAAAACGTATAATTTCCAGAAAAATGATTTATTTTTCCAAAATCAATATCACTAATGTGGGTGCATACCGCATCTAAAAAATGCCTATCGTGCGAAACAACAATAACACAATTATCATAATTTGCTAAAAAATGCTCTAACCAAGCAATGGTTTCGTAATCTAAATCGTTAGTAGGCTCATCCATAATTAAAACATCAGGATTTCCAAAAAGTGCTTGTGCTAGCAATACTCGTACTTTTTGTTTTCCATCTAAATCTTTCATTAAAGTATAATGGTATTCTTCTTTAATTCCTAGATTAGATAGTAATGCTGCAGCATCGCTATCTGCATTCCAACCATTCATTTCTTCAAACTGAACCTGAAGCTCTCCAATTTTTTCTGCATTCTCATCGGTATAATTGGCATATAATGCATCGATTTCTGTTTTTATGTTATACAAAGGTTTATTCCCTTTTAATACGGTATCTAAAACCGTATCCTCATCATGCATATTATGGTTCTGTTCTAAAACAGACATGCGTTTACCGGCTTCTAAATGAACATGCCCCGAAGTGGGCTCTTGCTTTCCAGAAATGATTTTTAAAAACGTTGACTTTCCCGCTCCATTTGCACCTATTATGCCATAGCAATTTCCATTATTAAAGCTTGTATTAACTTCGTCAAAAAGAATACGTTTCCCAAATTGGACTGAAAGATTTGAAACTGATAACATGGTCTTAAATTTTAATTTTACTTAAAGGGTCTTCGATTAACTTAAAATAGCTTTGTATAACTATAAATAATCACTTTTTATTACTTACAACCTCCTTTTAAAAAGTTTGCGGCAAAAGTAGAAAAATTAAGCCATAACATGAAATTCAAAGCCTTCTATTAAGCCTAGAATACCAGATCCTGCATTTTTAACACCTAATTAACAGCAATACTCTATTTCAAAATATACTTTTGTAAAACTGACACACAGCCGTTCAATCCTTATATTATAATGCTTAATAAATTTTTATTATCTTTTATGTTTATAATTTTTAGTCTCACATCATGCAAGACTAACAAGAACGAAACGGCTCATAGCAACGCTTTTTTTGGAGGAGAGATTATTAATCCTAAAAGCAATTATATTGTTTTAAAGTATAATAAGAAATTTATAGATTCTATTGCCTTAAATGATAAAAACCGATTTGAATACACCATTAAAAATGCAAGAGCAGGCTTATATTATTTCTTTCATGGAAGAGAATTACAAAGTGTGTTAATAGAGCCAGGAGACAGTTTGATGCTTCGCCTTAATACTTATGATTTTGATGAGTCTATTGTTTTTACAGGAAAAGGCGCAAAGGAAAATAACTATTTGATGGATTTATTTCTTGAAAATGAAAAGGAAGTAAAAGGAACAACTCTCAATTACAGTCAATTAAGCCCTGAATTATTTCAAGAAAAAATTAATCATCTTAGAACTAAAAAATTAGAGCGACTAAGGGCATTTAATTCAAAAAATATGCCTTCAAAATTATTTCAGAAAGTCGCTTTAGCTAATATTAACTATAACTATTATAACGCAAAAGAATTTTATCCCTTTGCTAATTATAAAAAGAGTGAATTAGAAATCTTCAATACGATTCCTGAAAATTTTTATGCTTATCGTAAAGAAGTAGATTATAATAATGCGCTTTTAGAGAATTATATTCCCTATAACTCTTTTTTACGCTTCCATATTAATAATATTGCTTTAAGAAAACATTTTCAGCATTCTAAAGACAGTATTTACAACGAATATTCACTTGATTATAATTTAGATAAATTAAAAATTGTTGATAGCCTAATTAAAAAAGAGTCTCTAAAAAATGCTTTATTAAATTACAATACTATCATGTTTATAAATGGTTCTCAAAACACATTAGATTACGAACCTATTTTAAACTCTTTTATCGAGAAAAATACAGATGAAAAACAAATAGAAAAAGCCAAACAATTGGTTAAAACCTACCAGCGTTTGAAACCTGGCGAACCTATACCAGATATTGCATTACTTAACAACAATGACGAAGAAGTTTCAATTTCTGAACTCATTAAAAGACCTACTATCATTTATTTTTGGGATGTAAAAAACAAAAACCATTTAATAGATACCCACAAGCGTATTAAAAAACTAAAGTTAGAATACCCTGAGTTCGATTATTTAGCAATTTCTACAAACAATATCTCTTTAAAAGAACAGTTTCAAATCTTAAAACGCTTAAACTTAGTTAATGCTAATGAATATCGATTTAAAGCGCCGAAAGAAGCGATAACAACATTGGCTATAAAACCTATTAACAATGTGTTTTTAATAGATAAGAATGCTAGAATACTAAACCCCAAAGCTAATATGTTTAATATTAATTTTGAACGATTACTTTTAGAACATATTCCAAATAATAGAATTTCTTCACTAAGAAAATAAAAACTATGGTCGCAACTATGCGATGGAAACGCATCGCATTAGCGATCTTCACTCATTTTATATTTATTTCTCAAAACAAAACACCTATAAGCCTGTTTTTTCGTTAATATTTAAATTTTAACTTTTAGCTAAAATATAATTGCATGAATTTAGTCTATATTTGTAGTATAATGAAGCTTTGATTAGGTAATATGTCTTAAAGATCATACTTCAATAAAATAAAAATTTATTCCTTCAGCCATTTAGTCCCCAATTCATAATGCTTCAAACTAAGAGATTTAAATGTCTTTGATTATGAATAAAGTAATAAAATTTGTTAACCATTTGAAAGTAATACTAATTACTTACGTTTTATTTTTTTTACCTCATATTATTTTATCCCAAACACCTAATTCTACTTGTGGGCCTGAAATGGTTTTAAATGGGGATTTTGAAACCATTGATATTGAAGGCTGTTTAAACTCGCCCAGACCCTCTGAAATATGGTTTGATATCACTAGTGCTCAAGGCTGGTATGGTACAAGTAAAATAAATGGAATTGAAAGTGGCTCCCCAAATTTTTGGCATGATGACTGTATAGACGGCATTATCCCAGTTTCATGTGACTTTGGTAAGGGTTATGTAGGTTTTATACCTGGCTTAGAAGCTATGCAAGGAAAGCTTATTGAAGAACTGGAAGCAGGAGAAGAATACTGTTTATCTGCAGTAATAGAACCTGATTCTTTCTTCAGCGGGATTCCCAATAATTTAATATTTTGGTTTCATAATCGTAATTTTTCTAACAGGACAGGTTTATTTAATCTCGAGGATGATAATGGAATCACAGCAGATATCCAAAACGGACCAATAGGAGCTACTCCACAAATTGTTAATGACCCCAATAATATTTTTGAATACAATACTTGTAATGATTTTAAAGCTTCTTTTTGTGCCGATGGTGGAGAGCAATATATTGTAATTGATGGTGCTCATCCTGCAGTTGGACCGCTTTCAATAACATTTTTAAATATTGATGAAATATCTTTAAAAAAATCTTGCCCTGTAGATTTTGATTTAGCACTCAATACAAACGATGTTATTGACTGCACTTCAAATTGTACAACGATTAACGCCATAACATCTAACCAAACTGGAGGTTGTGAGATAACAAATGATTTTACTTATCAATGGTTTTTAAATGGAACCGTTATCAATGGAGAAACCTCAGCTCAATTGCTAAATGTATGCATTAGCGTTGATGAAATTTACAGTGTCGAAGTCACTTATTCATCTGGCTGTAAAACAATTACAAAAACGGAATCCCTAAGGCTTACAGATCGTATAGAAGCGTTACCAGTTCCAGATATGCTGCAATTTGATACAGATAATTCTGGAAATGAAATTTTTGATCTCACTACTAATGATAACACGCAAACTAATGGGGTAACTGTCACCTATCACACTAATCAAAATGATGCCAATACAGGCTTAAACCCTATAATTCCATCAAATGCCTACCTAGTTAATAACGCAGATACGCCTTTAACCATATACCTAAGAGTCGATACAGATATCGCTGGTTGTTTTGATACCACATCTTTTAATCTAGAAATAATAGAGGTGTGTTTGGTTAATTATCCTAAATACTTCACTCCTAATGGAGATGGATTTAACGACAGATGGAATATTCTAGGAAAAGAATGTACTGATATTGAAATTAAAAAGCTGCTTATTTATAATCGTTATGGAAAATTAATAATAGATTTAGGTCCCAACTCAGCAGGCTGGGATGGTAATTACAACGGAAAACAATTGCCTGTTTCCGATTATTGGTTTTCTGTTGAATATACAGATAAAAACAAATCAAATAATAAATTCGTTTCTCATTTCACACTAAAAAGATAAAATCTACATCACAAAAAAAGCCTCTATTTCTTAGGAATCTAAAGGCTCTATGTTGTAGTAATACTTTTTTTCGACTTAAAATTGCTCTCTTCCCGAGAAGTGAAAACGGCCTTCAATAGCAGCATTTTCATCACTGTCACTCCCATGAACAGCATTTTCTCCAATAGAAGCCGCATATAACTTACGAATAGTACCTTCGGCAGCATCAGCAGGGTTAGTTGCTCCAATTAAGGTTCTAAAATCTTCAACAGCGTTGTCTTTTTCTAATATAGCAGCAACAATAGGACCGCGAGTCATGTATTTTACTAATTCTCCAAAAAACGGTCGTTCTTTATGGATCGCATAAAAAGCTTCAGCATCTGTTCTTGTCATTTGCGTAAGCTTCATGGCGACTATTCTAAATCCAGAAGCATTAATTTTTTCTAAAATTGCGCCAACATGCCCTTTTTCTATTGCATCAGGCTTAAGCATTGTAAATGTTCTATTCGTTGCCATTTTATGTTTAAATTTTCCTGCAAAAATAATCTATTTATTAAGATAAACAATGAACTCTTCTTTAGTTTTTATTTTTGAGCTAAAAATTTACATTTTGCTAATAAAACAGGAAGTCAAAAATCAATTCGATTATAAATCAATTATTAAAAATTGTATCTTCGCTTCTTATGAATAAACAAGACCTATTAGAAATAAAACAATTGCTTTCTAGTGAAAAAAACATTGTAATTGTACCTCATAAAAATCCAGATGGAGACGCCATTGGTTCAACATTAGGGCTCCTTCATTATTTACTCAAAATTAATCATAAAGCAACGATTATTGCACCTAATGATTATCCTAATTTTTTAAAATGGCTTCCCTTAGAACATCGTATTTTAAAACATGAAAACGATACGCCTGTTTGCAACGAGTTAATTGAAAAGGCCGATATTATTTTTACTTTAGATTTTAATGCTTTACATAGAACTGGAAGTATGGAATCGGTTTTAAAACAAAGTAAAGCATTAAAAATAATGATCGATCACCATCAACAACCAGATGGTTATGCCAAGTATATGTTTAGTGATGTAACTATGAGTTCTACCTGCCAAATGGTTTATCATTTTTTAGATAAAATCGACGCTTTAAATGACATAGATAAAGACATTGCTACTTGTTTGTATGTAGGTATAATGACAGATACTGGTTCTTTTAGATACCGATCGACGACAAGTACAACGCACCGTATTATTGCTAATTTAATAGATAAAGGTGCAGACAATGCCTTGATACATAATCATATTTATGACACTAATAGTTATAATCGTATGCAATTGCTTGGTGTCGCCTTAAATAATTTAAAGATTATCTCAGAATCTAGAACAGCTTACACGTCACTATCTCAAGCCGAATTACAACAGTTTGATTATAAAAAAGGGGATACTGAAGGTTTTGTAAATTATGGTTTATCGCTAGATAATATCGTCCTTGCTGCTATTTTTATTGAGGACAAACAAAACAATATTATTAAAATATCTTTGCGGTCTAAAGGGAATTTTTCTGTAAATGAAATGTCTCGAGCTCATTTTGAAGGGGGCGGCCATACGAATGCTGCTGGAGGCAAAAGCAATACTTCATTAGAAGCAACTATTGAGAAATTTATTAGTATATTACCACTTCATAATAGCGCCTTAAAAAATGCCTAAAATTATAATTTTATTATTTATTTCTCTATTTATACTAAACTGCAAAGTTCCTGAAGCAAGACGACCAATCTCTGAATCTTCTGGGTCATTCATTAATGAATCTGTGGTAAGAAATAAAGCGCTTTTTGAAAAACAAAAAAATAAAATTATTACGCTTATAGGTAGTGACTCCACTTATATAAATTCAAATAGTGGTTTTTGGTATAAATACAATATAACTAACCCAAATTCTGAAGCCATAACGCCTAACTTTGGAGATCTCGTTAACTTTAGTTATTCGGTTTCTGATTTAAAAGGGAATCTCATTTACTCTAAAAACGATAATAAAACTCAAAACTATACCGTAGATAAAGAAAAATTATTTGTAGGGTTAAGAGAAGGAATAAAACTAATGAAAACGGGAGAAACGGTTACTTTTATATTTCCTTCCCAAAAAGCCTATGGATATTATGGTGATGAGGATAAAATTGGAACTAATGTTCCTATAATATGTAATGTTACTGTAAATTCAATAACCAAAAAATAATTTCAAAAACAATAAATTTAATAATAATGACTAATTTAAAACAGACACTTAAAACCTTCGTTTTAGCAGTATTTATATGTTTAACCAGTTCTTCTTGTCAAGAAAAATATCCCGATTTAGAAGACGGGATTTATGCAGAATTCATTACCACTCAAGGTGTTATGGTTGCTAAACTATATCATGACAAAGCGCCTGTAACGGTAGGGAATTTTGTTTCGTTAGCAGAAGGCACCAATACTAAAGTAGACGAAAAATATGCTGGCAAAAAATTCTACGACAGTTTAACATTTCACCGCGTAATAGATAAATTTATGATTCAAGGTGGCGATCCTCTAGGAACTGGTACTGGAAGTCCTGGCTACCGTTTTAAAGATGAGTTTCATCCTGACTTAAAGCATGATAAACCTGGGATTTTATCGATGGCGAATTCTGGACCAACGACTAATGGTAGTCAATTTTTTATTACTGAAGTACCAACCCCTCACTTAAATAATAAACATAGTGTGTTTGGAGAATTAGTAGTAGGTTTAGACATTCAAGATAAAATATCGAATGTAAAAGCCCCAGGTGACAAACCTGAAGTTCCTGTAGTCATTAATGAACTAAATATTATCAGAAAAGGTAAAGAAGCCAAATCTTTTAACGCGGTTAAAATATTTGATGAACACTTTATAGAGGTAGAAAAGGAGAAAAAGCGTAAGGAAGAATTAATGAATGTTGCTCGTGAGGATTTTATTAAAACCAATGAAAACCTTAAAGGCAAGGTAAAAAAGATGCCTTCTGGTATTGTATTAATATATACCAAAGAAGGAAACGGAAAACAGCCTACTGCGCAAGATAAAGTATTGGTAAATTATGCTGGATATTTAGTCGATGGTACCTTGTTTGATACAAGTTGGGAATCTATAGCTAAAGACAATGATACCTATAACGAAAAAAGAACTTATTCGCCTTTAGAAGTACAATACAATTCAAGAGCGCGATTAATTCCTGGTTTCAGAGAAGCGGTACTTAACATGAAAGTAGGTGATAAAGTACGTGTCTTTATTCCTTCTTTTTTAGCCTATGGAGAAAGAGGCGCGGGAGGGCTTATAAAACCTAATTCTAACTTGGTTTTCGATTTAGAAATGGTTGGCATTAAGAAATAATTTATTGTTTATCTTATCATTTAAAAAAAGCAGCTTAAAGGCTGCTTTTTTTGTTTAAATATTCTAGTATCTTTGGTGGCTTAGATTTTATAATCTAAAAACTAAATTAATGACAAAAACCCATTTCCCTTTTTATAAACAATTAGACCAAATGGATTGTGGTCCTACTTGTTTAAGAATGATTGCAAAACACTATGGAAAATCGTATTCTATAGATTTCCTGAGAAGAAAAGCAAACATTACAAGAGAAGGAGTCTCTTTAGAGGGAATTGCAGAAGCCTCAGAAGCTATAGGGCTTCACACCTTAGCAGTAGCCGTAGATTATAAAACGATAGTTGAAGAAGTCCCATTGCCCTGTATTGCACATTGGCGGCAGCGCCATTTTGTAGTGGTACATAAAATAAAAAAGAATACGGTTTACGTTGCCGATCCTGCGCATGGATTGGTGAAATATTCTAAAGAAGACTTTATTAAGGGCTGGGTTGGAAAACACGGCAAAGACGAAAATTCAAAAGGTCATTTATTGTTATTAGAACCCACACCAGAATTTGATCAAACTAAGGAGGAGGATAAAAAAGAGTATGGTTTCAAATTCTTATTCTGGTATTTCAAACCTTATAAAAAATACATTTTACAGCTTATTCTTGGGTTATTAGTTGGCAGCTTATTACAGCTTATTTTCCCATTTTTAACCCAAGCAGTGGTCGATTATGGAATTAATTATCAAAACATCAATTTCGTATACCTAATACTCATTGCCCAGCTAGTGTTGTTTATCTCTCAAACTTCTGTAGAACTTATTAGAGGATGGATATTACTTCACATGACTAGCAGAATAAATATAAGTTTAATCTCCGATTTTTTAGTGAAATTAATGCGGTTGCCTATTTCATTTTTTGATTCCAAAAATACTGGAGATATTATGCAACGCATTTACGACCATAATAGAATACAAACGTTTTTATCCTCCACGACTTTAAACACCCTGTTCTCTGCCTTTAATCTTATTATTTTTGGAATTGTTTTAGCCTATTATAACCTTACTATTTTTAGCATTTTCTTTATAGGTTCGTTTTTATACATTGGTTGGACCTTATTATTTTTAAAGAAAAGAGCCGATTTGGATTATAAACGTTTTGATCAATCCTCTGATAACCAAAGTAGTTTATTCCAGCTTATCTCTGGAATGCAAGAGATTAAACTAAATGGCTCAGAGCGGCGACGGCGTTGGGAATGGGAAGCCATTCAAGTAAAGTTATTTAAAATATCAATAAAAGGATTAGCCTTATCGCAAACTCAAAATACTGGGGGTCGGTTTTTAAATGAATTAAAAAACATTCTAATTACATTTATTGCTGCAAAAGCAGTTATCGAAGGGAATTTAACACTTGGTATGATGCTCTCTGTTCAATACATTATTGGGCAATTAAACTTACCCATAAATAACTTCATTACCTTTATTCAAACTGGGCAAGATGCCAAGTTAAGTATTGAACGGCTTTCTGAAATACACAATAAAAAAGACGAAGAAAACAGATTTGAAGAAGCCATAACTGAATTACCAAAAGATAAAACCATAAAAATAACGAATGGTAAATTTCGCTATGGCGGAAAAAAAGCACCGCTTATTTTAAATAATTTAAATTTTGAGTTTCCTCAAGGCAAAGTCACCGCCATTGTTGGTGCTAGTGGTAGTGGCAAAACAACATTAGTGAAATTATTATTAAAATTCTATAATTTTAATAAAGGAGACCTCCATATTGGGCAAACCAATTTAAACACCATTAGCACCAAATTTTGGAGAAAATGTTGTGGATCGGTTATGCAAGATGGCTTTTTATTTACAGATACCATTGCAAAAAACATTACCGAATCGGATTCTGATGGATTGATAGATAAACAACGATTGACTCATGCTGTTAAAGTGGCGAATATTGAATCTTTTATTGAAGAATTGCCGTCTGGCTACAATACAAAAATTGGAGCTGGAGGCATTAATGTAAGTGGCGGACAAAAACAACGTATTTTAATTGCTAGAGCAGTATATAAAAACCCGAAATACCTTTTTTTCGACGAAGCCACTAGTGCGCTTGATGCTAATAATGAAAAAGTAATTATGGAAAATCTGAAAGAATTTTACAAAGGAAAAACGGTGGTGGTCGTAGCACACCGTTTAAGTACGGTTAAGAACGCCGATCAGATTGTTGTATTAGATAAAGGAGAAATTATAGAAAAAGGGACTCATGAAGTACTAACCAAGAAGAAAGGCGCGTATTACACCTTAGTTAAAAATCAATTAGAATTGGGAAATTAATATGTCCAATAAAAAAGAGATCATAGAACCTAGAAAAATTGATGAGCTAGACGAGCGCTCAGACCAAGTTAAAGAAATACTTGGCCAAGCACCTAATTGGTTAATATCGTGGGGTATTTCTGTTGTTTTTATTTGTGTTTTGGTATTATTAATTGGTGTTTCGTTTATAAGCTATAATGATATTGTTCCGGGGCAAGTTACCATTACTTCTAAAAACCCTCCCGCATATATTGATGCTAAAGCGTCTGGAAAACTAACCAATATTTTTGTTGAAGCTGGTGATGGTGTAAATAAAGAAGAGGTTTTAGCAGTAATTGAAAGCACTGCAAATTATAAAGACGTTGTTTTTTTAAAAAATAAACTCTCTACTTTCACTCCTAATTTTAGTGATTTTGATTCTTTGAAAATAAAATTCCCCTCTAATATTAAGATTGGAGACATACAAAGCACCTATAATCAGTTTCGGTTTCAATATCAAGAATACTTAAACTACAATAAATTCAATTCTGAAAAGAACACCGCCTTTAATCTAAACTTGCAGATTAAAACAAGAAGAAACAGTCTTTACAACAGTAAAAACCAGCTGAAGCAGTTTAAAACTGAATTAGAAAATGCTAAAAAACTCTTCAAGAAACAGGAGGAAATGTATAAGAAAAAAATAATTTCTGAAAATGAATACATAAAACAACAAAACACCTATTCTGCAACCAAAAGAAATTATGAGTCTATTCAGTCTAATATTAGAACAGACGAAAATGCCATTTTATCACTTCAAAATAGTTTAAAACAAGCAAATATTGGAGACCAAAGTAGTTCCTTTTTAACCGATCAAAAACTAGAAGAGGCAAAACAAAATTTGGAAAATAAAATTACAGCATGGGAACAACAATACGTTATTAAGAGCCCTATCGATGGAAAAGTCACTTTATTCGATGTTTGGAATACCTATCAAAATGTAAAAATTGGTGATGTTTTATTTACCGTTGTTCCAAATGATATTAAAGGGATAATAGGTAGAGTGACCATGCCCACTCAAAATTCTGGAAAAGTTAAAGAAGGGCAGGAAGTTATTATTAAATTAAACAATTACCCTTACCAGGAATGGGGCAGTTTAAAAGGTACAATTAATAGTATTTCTGCAGTGCCAAAACAAGGGGAAGCGAGTTATACCATATTTATAAAATTAGAAAGCTTAAATACATCATTTAATAAACCCATTGATTTTAAGCAAGAAATGCAGGGCACTGCCGAAATTATTGTTGAAGAATTAACCATTTTGGAGCGTATTTTTTACCAGTTGCGTGAGGTGTTTAATAGAGGTTAATTTTAATTCAAATAATTATTTTTCATTCTATAAGCAACCTATCGAACTTGTACTCCAGACCCGTCAGGTTTTGGAAACCTGACGGATCTAATTTATTGAATAGATTTTAAACAAAATTACATAAGCAACCTATCGAACTTTGTACTTCAGACCCGTCAGGTTTTGGAAACCTGACGGGTCTAATTTATTGAATAGATTTTAAACAAGAAATGCAGGACACTGCCGAGATTATTGTCGAAGAATTAACCATTTTGGAGCGTATTTTTTACCAATTACGTAAGGTGTTTAATAGAGGTTAATTTTATTTCAAATAATTATTTTTCATTACATAAGCAACCAATCAAACTTGTACTCCAGACCCGTTTGGTTTTAGAAACCTGACAGGTCTAATTTATTGAATAGATTTTAAACAAAAATGCAAGTCTCTCCCAAAATTATTGTTGAAGAAATAACCATTTTAGAACGTGTTTTTTATCAATTACGTGAGGTGTTTAATAGAGGTTAATTTTAATTCAAATAATTATTTTTCATTACATAAGCAACCTATCAAACTTGTACTCCAGACCCGTCAGGTTTTGGAAACCTGACAGGTCTAATTTATTGAATAGATTTCAAACAAGAAATGCAAGGCTCTGCCGAAATTATTGCCGAAGAATTAACCATTTCGGAACGTATTTTTTACCAGTTGGGGAAAGTGTTTAGTCGGGGTTAGAAAAATTTATTCTGCTTATTCGAAAATTTTTTAATGGATAGAAGTTTTTCATATTTAAACAACTGACTTATAACTATTAAAATTTGCCGCTCATTTCTTCTTTGGTCCACTTAATTAATTTATTGGTTTCTTTATGCCTTGGATATATCTCCCGTCCTTTATTAAGTATTTTTAACGCTGTTTTAAATTTATTTTGTCTGTAGTAGTACTTTCCAACAAAAGCGTAAATATTTGAAACTAATTCTGGGTTAATCAACAATTTTTTACCGTTATCATTTTCAATAATTAAAGAATCAAATTGATCAAAATATTTTCTTCCTAACGAAATATTTTCAGATTTAAAATTATCATCAATAAGTCTACCGTAAATATAAATTTTATAGGAGTCTATTTTTTTGTTTCCCTTTAAAAAATCATACCTCAATGTGTATTCACTCACGACATCTAATGCATCAGAAGAATATGGCAATAGACTTAATTTTTTAAATACTGCATAATCTATAGCCTCTTTAGCTAATTTATTTTTAGGGTTCATTTGAAATAATATATCTGCAATTCTTATAATTTCCTCTAATTCATCTGCTTTGGCATTTTTTGATAACAAATATTCATATAAGAAAGTTTTATTTTTAATGTTGAGTTCTTCATCTTCAAATTTCGTTAAAATAGAGACTGTATTTTCAATGAATTCTAAATCATTAAGATCGTTATCTGTTATTTTATACAATTGAATTTTAATATCACTGTGATTAAAATCTTTTTTATATTCGAGAGAAGAATAAGCTTCATAAAGTTGCTCTATATCTTTAAGCGTATTTAATTTGCTTTCATCTAACGTTAAAAAAATTAAACCTTTATTTAAAAACTCTGCTGGAGCGTAGGGAAAGAATAGTAATGATTTAGTAATATTTTCTTTAGCTATTTTATATTTTTTTTTAGAATATTCGTCTAAGCCTTTATTATAGTACTGCATCCCTATCAATGCAGATTTATTTAAAAAATCTTCACCGTAAAAGTAGTTCATGTATGTTTTGCTATAGCCTAAACTGTCAGCCTCATTTTGTGTCACCAATTTGAACTTAATCAAGTTATCTACAACTTCCTTAACATCTGAATCTTTAGGATTGCTAAATCCATATACTCCTGGGACTGTTGTCTCCAAATGAATTTTATGCGTTTGTGGATAGGCAATTAAAAAAACATGTCCAGGAGCATCTTTTACCACATAAGGGATTTCTAATTTATCAAA
Organism: uncultured Flavobacteriaceae bacterium; assembly: GCA_937937185.1. Classification (GTDB taxonomy): domain Bacteria; phylum Bacteroidota; class Bacteroidia; order Flavobacteriales; family Flavobacteriaceae; genus JAHDGB01. The sequence goes on along the minus strand of CALDCO010000135.1, from coordinate 6,005 downwards.
AACATAGGCATAAATGGCTGTAGCAGTCACGCAATTATATGTTTTATTTTCAAAAATTTGAGGAAAATAAGCTAATTCTTCATATTTCTCAAAGAGTGCCTCATGGACTAAATCATAAATCTGTTTTACCCGCTTTATCTCTTTTTTCTCTTTTGATTCTTTAGAGGGTAAACCAGATATTAGACTATTTAATCTTTTCTTGTAGCCATCAATTTTATCTTTCGTTACTAATGAGTCTATTACACTTAAACTAGTTATAAAGTCGTAATTAATACTATCTTTTTTAAATTGATTAATAACATCTTTTTCTAATGAATCTGTGATAGATTGACCTAAAGCGTAACAATTGAATGATAGGAATATAAAGAAAATTAAGTTTCTCATAATAAGCAGGTTTAGAGATACAAATATAAAATTAAATTCTACAAATTGTAATTAATTTTTTAGAGTTTTAAAAATTTCACCAAAAGAAGAAATTAAATCTCTAAAAGCCTTTGATAAATTTTCACTTTTAAAACTAAAAAAACACTTCTCTAAACTTTAATAAAACTTTTCTGCCTTGCAATCAAGGATTTATAATAACGGCATAAAAAATCGTAACATACCATTTCGTGTAATCTGTTTTTCGATTTAAACAAACGATTCATTAGCATGTGAATATAACTCCCCATTAAATCATTAATATTCATTTCTAAAGTGTCTTCTTTTTTATGTTTTATTATGCCATTTACAATATAAGAGATCGCATTTTCTTTTTCACTTAACACCTCTAAAATAATCGCATGATCTGGATTATCTTGGGCTGTAAAAGTCATAAATTCTTGTAGTTTTTGGCTTTTAATTCTATACTTATCATTAAGTTGCTTGCCTAAGGCTTTAGAGGTTCCAAATTCACTCCTAAAACCAGTACTTAATCGTACTAAAAGTTCTTTTTTCTCTTCATTAGTGTATTTAAAACTATTTAAAAACGAATCGATAGCTCTTATAGAAAATAACCAACGTAGCTCCTCCCCTTCATCGCCTTCAATTAAATCAATAAAATTAACCATCATTTTACTGTCGTGATAAAACAGGTCTTCACTTAAATCAATCGTATTAGAGCCATAACGTGCAATTTCTCTTTGGTAAGTTTCTATTTGTATTTTCCAGATTAAGTCTTGATCTACAAACGTCTTAAAATGTGGATATAAAGTATTTATTATTGTGCCAATTTGTTCAGGATTTGTATGATGAAAGCGAATTCTAAGATGGTGTTTAGGATCTGCATAACGAATAAAAAACCATTTATCTATTATCTTAGAGTCTATAAGTTGCTGAGCTACAGGTTTTATTATTTCAGTTAAAACGAGGTCTGATGTTTTTGGTCCAGTATATATTTTATAATATAACCAACGATCTCCCAATATGAAATTTCTTTGTACGTCCTTTGCCATTTTAATTTCTTTTAGCGTCGTTTAATTTTTGTTCATTATAAAAAGCCACAATCACCTGGTTGGTATAATAATCTTCACCCTTTTTTACTGTGCCATTTTCTGAAAATAAAAATTCTTTAAGCTTAAAAGTGGTTCTTTTATTTACCGTTCCTAATAACATTCTAACTGAAGTAGCATTCTCTAAATTCACCAATAATTCGTTATCCCCATCAACAAGCATAACATACTGCGGCATTTTTAATTTTTCTCTAAATACATTAACTGCTTTTAAAAGTGTTTCATTACTACTATTAGCATTTAATAACGGTTTCAAATGTTTTTTATTTAAATTCCATGTTGCGTTATGTACTATTAAATTATGGAACTCAATTCTAGGTAAAAACTCATAATCATTAGCAAAAGGGCCTAAATTAAAACCAATACCCGAACGCTTATTCTGAGTTTGCATTTCTGAAAGGAAATGATAAATAGGCAATGATCCATTCCCTGAATAGTTATGAGCATTTGAAAGGTGCGGTATTACTTCTTTATTATTCTTTTTAGATCTTAAAAATAAGGTTCTATTATTTTTTACTGAAAGCATTAAATCGCTAATTTCTAATTGCTGTGCTTTTGGTTTTAAGGATTTTGCCAGATAAGGTATTTCAAAATCTCTTAAACTTGGCCGCATTAAAATATTTCCAACTCTAGCCTCTGGAAGATGCGTAATTTCTGCTAAAACTTTATTCGTATTAATTCTGGTTTCAACAGCTATTATTTCTTTAGTAAAATCGTAAAGTTTTTTATCTCCATGACAAAAACGTCCTAAAAGATTTGCTGCACTAGATCCTCCTGCCGAATTAATTTTTACTTTCTCAACACCATCAATGACCACCAATTCTAGCATACTAGAAAACGTATCAGGAACATCATTCCAATTGGTTTCAAGTTCTATAAAATCATTCTCGTCTAAAACTATTTTATAAGCATTTTCTTTAAACGCTTTTATTAATAGTTTTTGGAATAGCGCATTTACCGAATGCCATCTTATATCTCTAGATGCATTTTTATTTTCTAAACTTGGTATAAGAAGATCGTCTACTAAAGGATTTACATCTCCTGAGGACTCGTTTTGTTTAAACCCTACTCCTATTTCTACATCCAAAGCTTTAGATAATGACACTTCTCGTTCTTCATAGCGTTCAAAAAACGCATCTTTAAATTGACCTAGTAAAGTTGTTTTTGGCGGTAATGTAATTTTATTAAATAGAGAAAGTCCTTTCTTTATATGAGTTATCGTTTCGTTATTAATAGTATTGTTTTTATGACATAACACCATGTCTGATTGGAATAAAAATTTCAGTTCCGATGTTGTTCCTAAATCTTTTAAAAAGGCATTTAGATCCAGATAATCTTTAGGATTGTTCCCAATACTTGTATCAATATTTTTTATTTTTTTATTTACAGTTTCTAGAGTTCTTAACACATCTTCGACGCCTTCTAATCGTTTTAAAACTGAAGTGATTTGTTCTAAAAATTCTGGACCAGAAACCGATGGTTCTATTTCACTAATAAGTAATTGACTGGAAACCAATTCATTTATGAAGCCTTTAGCATCTTCTATACTGATTTCTTCATCAACTAAGATTAAAGCTAAATCTTCTAATTTGGTACCATGTTCTGCTTTTTCAAGAACGCGACGTAAATACTCTGAATCATCGACGGCAACAATTTGATGCTGCCTTTTACTATTTTCATAAGTATATTCAACATATCTTAATTGACTTCCAACCTTATAAATACTAGAATTGGGGTAAAATAGAAGCTGCGTTTTTATCTTTTCATTTTTAACTAAATCTTGAGATAATGCGACTAAATAATTCATATCTAACCGCGTGTGTCTTTCATTTTTAGTAGCGCCTTCTAATTCTATTTTAGTTTCTTCTCCGAATGTACCTAAAGAACATCCTGCAAACAAACCAAAAGGCGTGCATCTTGAAGACATTCTGGAGATGTATTTTAAAAGCGATAGTTTTAATTTTTCTTGTTTGTCTTTATCTTTAATTTCCCCATTAAGCCAACGTTCAACTTCCTTATAAAATGAAGGTGATGCTAAAAATAAAGCTTCTTTTACTATAGGTTCGTTACATATTTTAATAAAATCTTCGTTAGTAACAACGGCTTTAGAAGTTAGTATTTTGTATGAAGAAAAAGAGAAAAGTGGTGTTCTTAAAATGTAATTATTGAAGTTTTTATATGGATTTTTTTTATTCATTTTTAACTTATCATTAAACATTCATCCCAATTCGTATTAAAACTCGATAAATGGTCAATTATCACCAATCCGATGCCAGCAACACCCTCTAAAAGACTAAGCTCTTTACCCCATTTTTCATCGCTCCCTTTCCATTGTTTATAACCTGCAAAACCCTGTTCAAATGTGCCTTTTTCCAGACCATCATTTATCCAGAAATTTGCTGCTTCTTTAAAAGTTATTATTCCTGTTTCTTGGTATATTCTATTAAATAATTGCGCATTACCGTAGGAGCCATGACAGATTCCTGCATCTACTACCATGGTGTCTTCTTGTTTTACTCTAAGCGCGGCATGCTTAAAAATAGAAATTGTTTTTTCTTTTAACTTTTCATCATTTAGTACTTTGGCAGCAAACCATAATCGAATTCCCACACCTAAATCGCCATAACACCAAGCCAATCTACTTTTCTTACTAACAGCATTATCTAAGGTTTTTGAATTGGGAAAAACACAAGATTTTTTATCTTCGTTTTCAAGACTTAACACATAATTTATTGCGCCTAAGAGTAAATGCTCAGTTCTTGATTTAAATGCATCGTGCTCATAAAGTTTTGTAAGTATGCCTATAATACTTGACATCCCATGAGATAAACTTAAATTATAACCTTCTTCTCCAGTTTTTATATTTAAAACCGATTTCCATTTTATTTTATTATTGGCCTCTGTTTCGGATAACCCTTCTAGCAAGTCTATAAATTCAAACAATATCTTAGTATACTTTTTTTTAAGCGTTACTGAATTTGTATTTCTAAAGCGGTTTAAAAAATAAAACGCATAACCAATCCCGCCGTGTAAAAAGTCGTAATTAGTGTTTTTAAAATCTGAAAGCATTCTTTTTTTAATGAAATCATCGAATTCAGAAAGTAAATCGTCACTTCCAATATCTATAAAATCTGCTTGTTCTAAATGATCGAGTGTCCATCCCAAGCCTGCAATTCCTGCGCAATAAGTAGAAAAACTGTAACCATTATTTATTTTTTCTATGGCCTTAGAAATAATGTCTACTCCAAGATCGGCATTAGCATCAATATTTAAATATTTGGAATAATAAAATTGAAACAAAGCCATTCCCGAAAGCCCTGCTAATACCCCTAAATGAGCTTCTTTTTCATATTCCGACCTAATAATTGCATCTATTTCTTTAAGTTTATGCTCTAAAATGAATTTTTTATTTTCCACTAAAATAGGAGTTCTCATTTGTTTTTTTATCGAAACGGGAAAAGTTAATTTTTATTAGGGATGTTTTTTAAAACCTCTAAGACAAACTTCCAATATTTTTTAGCTGAAGAGATACTTGCGCGTTCATCTGGTGAATGTGCCCCTTTAATTGTTGGGCCAAAACTTATCATTTCCATATCGGGGTAATTTTTTCCCAAGATTCCGCACTCTAATCCCGCATGGCAAGCGGCAACATGGGCTTTCTCTCCATTTAATTTTTCGTAAACTTCAGTTAGTACTTTTAGGATTGAAGCGTTCATATTGGGAGTCCACCCTGGGTAATCACCAGAAAATACTACCTCACAACCGGTTAGCTCAAACGTTGCTCTCAAGGTATTGGCTAAGTCCATTTTTGAACTCTCTACAGAAGAACGCGTTAAACAACCTATTTTTAGTTTTCCGTCTTTTACAATAACGCGAGCGATATTATTTGAAGTCTCTACCAAATCTGTAATATCTGCGCTCATTCTGTACACGCCATTTAATGCAGCATATAAAGCACGTGTAATACCTTCTTGCACCCCTAGATCCATAATTTTTTCAGGAGTTTGAGATTTAGATACAACGATTTCTATATCTGGTTCCATAGTTTTTAATTCCAACTTAATAATTTGAGATAATACTGCCATTTCAGTATTAAAAGCAGCATCATGAACCGCATCGATAACTACTATGGCTTTAGCTTCTCTTGGAATAGCGTTTCTTAAACTCCCCCCATCGATTTCTGAAATACGCAGTCCGAAATTTTCAAATCCATCAAATAATAAACGGTTTAAAATCTTGTTAGCATTTCCTAAACCCTTGTGAATATCCATTCCAGAATGTCCGCCTTGTAAACCCTTTACAGTAATTACATAGCCCGTTTTATCCTGAAGCATCTGGGCTGTCATTTCTTCTTCTTTGTAAGTTCTTGTTGCTGTAACATCGATCCCCCCTGCGCAGCCTACTCCAATTTCATTATCTTCTTCTGTGTCTAAATTTAATAGAATTTCACCAGATAATAAGCCGCCTTTTAAGCCCATTGCGCCTGTCATTCCTGTTTCTTCATCTATGGTAAAT
>CALDCO010000134.1 GCA_937937185.1 uncultured Flavobacteriaceae bacterium | reverse complement strand
CCATTGTTAGAAACTTCAACGGTATAGTCGCCATTCTCCCTAGCAATGAAAATTGGGCTATTAGCACCATTAATGGCAACCCCATTTAAAAACCATTGGTAGTTGTCATAATTATCTGGTACTGATAATTGATTTGTAGCTTGAGTAAAGGTAATAACTGGAATTGTAGGCGATTCATTTACAGTAATCACTACTTCAGTACGATCATCGGTTTTACACTCACCTAGAGTAGAAATTTTCCAATCGTATAAATAGTAATAAAAACCTATAGGATTGCTAGCTGTACTTCCTTTAATACTTACAACATCGTCCACATTATAAGGAAAATTTAACCCTGCATTACTACGAAATAACTGCGCGCCTTGAGCAAAACCAGCTTGTAAATTTGCTCCAGCTGGAACAGTGAGGTTAATATCTATGATGCTTTCGCCATCTTTTATATTAATCACTTTAGAAGCAACGACTTGCCCAGAATTATCTCTTAATTCAAGTGTTCTATCAGCCGTCCCCTCTGCGAAAACTTTAGCGGTTTTTAATAAGAAAGGCTGTTCTGAGTCGAATACCAAATAGAATCCACCTTGGTGTATGTCACCATTACTATTGTTAATCGTGTTTTCTCCAACAGCAGCTTGTAAAGTAGGCTCAGTAGTACCGGCAACGTAATATCTTTGCGTAGCGGTTAATGATGATAAATCTAAAGAATTACCCGTATTAACAACATTACCACCTGTAGCAGCATCATACCATACATAGCCATTACTTCCAGAAAGCTCAAGTGTTTCGTTAGCGCCACTACATATTGTTTTGTTGGTAGCATTTGGCAAACTTGCCGTTTTTACGGTGATAAAATTGTCTATTGTTTTGGTATCGCTACCTATAGCGTTGGTCACTGTTAGCGATACACTATAAGTGCCATCGCTTTGGTAGGTGTGCGAAGGGCTTTCTTCTGTAGAAGTATTACCATCTCCAAAATTCCATAAATAAGAATTTACGGTGTTTATAGAAGTGCTTTCAAACGCTACCTTATTACATTCTATGTCTCCAATAAAATTAGCGACAGGTGCTTGGTTGTTGTTGCCAAGATTGTATTTTCCAGAAATAGAAAAAACACCAATAGATCCATAATCGGTATAACCATTAACAGGTGTGCCTTGTGCTTCACCATCGATTTCTATATAAAAAGTTCCTCCATTAAGTGTTGTTTGTATAGAAGCACTAAGAGAGTTAAGATTTCTACCGTCTGGATTACTAAGAGCAATCTCGTTTCCTGAAGCATCTAAAATTCTTGCTTGGATATTTAAATTAGGGTTGGCATCAGCAGGTTTAAAATCAAAATTTACTTGCCCGCCAGAAGTTACAAAGGAGAAAATATCTTTGTCTGTTCTTTTTTCAATAATCCCATTATTATTAATGGCTTCAACATTACCTGCACTATCAGCAACTAGTTTAGTTGCCTCGTTTAATGTGTTACCATGATCGTCTTCTTTGTAACTAAAATTTATATTTCTAGTAATAATAGTTAAATCGTCTTCATTTCTATTTGAATTTGGGTATTCCCCTTTACTCCAATGCCCAATAGGGTTATTAAAGTTAGCACCCATTATTGGGCAAAATACACCATTTCCTTGATAATATTCAGTCGATCCTACACCATCATGTCTTAAGCCTAAGGTATGCCCAACTTCGTGGGATACAATTTCACCGGAGAGTTTTACATTTCTGGTCCCTCCACTAAATATCCAGCATGGATCATCATTATTTCTTGAGAAAGAATTTAAATAGGCGACTCCTCCAGCTCCTGGCGCAGCAGTATTTGTTGGGGTTAATATGGCCATCATTCTTTTGTTTTTTGGTGCTGCATCAAATACACTTCTATCGGTAGTGACGTTAACGTTAAATGGACTAAAATCTTCGGCTACTATTTCCCATACTTGCTCCATTTGGGCTTCACTGTAACCATGAGGTCGTGCATTAATAGTTGCACCACCATTCCATGAAGTGCCGCTTACGACTTCTCCATCAAAATCCAGATAAATAACGGCAAGAGCTCCAGGCAAACTATTTAATGAGGGCACTTGGATTGCAGAATTAGCCGAAATAAAGCTTTCATCTTTATGGGGGTCTATAGGGCTAATATTTTTGAAATTAGTACATAATAATTTATCTAAAGGGACTTCTTCAATGAAGATTTCGCCATTGTCCTTAGAGTAATACAGGTATCCTTTTTTTGGCAAAATAATATGACCATTAATAAAACCATTGGTTTTAGTTATTGAAAAAGTAGCATTTTCAATAGTATTAATGGTACCAGTGACAAAATAGTTTTGTTTGGAGCTAACATCTCTAACATTAACAGTGGCCTGGATGCTTTCGTTATTAGGCAACACTAATTCAAAACTAGACATGCTGTTGTTTAGATTTAATAGTGTTTTAGTAAAATTTTCTTCGCTTCCCAAAGAAAATGGTTCTTTGTTCTGTGCTGAAATAAATGCGTTTGTAAAAAAAGCAAATAAAATCAAAAGAACAGTTTTGTTGATTAACTGATTATTTTTCATTACGTGTATGGATTAAATAGTGATCTAAATTTAATACATTATTAACAAATAATTGAAGACTAAAAGCACTAAAAAACAGCATTTTATAGGTTAAATATGACTTTCATCGTATTTTTTGTTTTCGATACAAAAATGGCAGCTAGAGCTAAACCTTAATTTGATGTCGAAAACTTTAAAAGTGGAACTAATTTAAATTTATTAATAGCATTTAGATTATAGTAATAACTAAATTATAATTAGTCTTCTATTTTTTCTGAAAGCTCTAACCAACGCATTTCTTTTTCCTCAATGGCATCAATAACGATTTGAAGTTCTTTAGAAAGCGCATTAATTTCTTCGGTAGACAAATCTGGATTAAGGAATTTATTTTCTAATTCAGTTTTATCAAATTCTAAAGCTTTAATTTTGCTTTCTATATTTTTATATTCCTTCTGTTCGTTGTAAGAGAGTTTATTGTTACTATTTTTTTTCCAATTTGTTTTTTCTTTTTTAACGACGTCTTCATTTCCTTCTGGAGGTTTACTATCCTCATAGGCTCTAAAATCGCTATAATTACCTGGAAAATCTTCAATAACACCATGACCTCTAAAAATAAACAAGTGATCTACTATTTTATCCATGAAATAACGGTCGTGAGAAACAACGAGTAAGCATCCGGGGAAATCTAATAAAAACCCTTCTAAGACATTTAAAGTGACAATATCTAAATCGTTAGTAGGCTCATCGAGTATTAAAAAATTAGGATTTTGTATTAATACAGTACATAAATACAGTCTTTTACGTTCACCACCACTTAGTTTTTCTACAAAATCGTATTGTTTTTTGCGATCAAATAAAAAACGCTCTAAAAGCTGTTGTGCGCTAATTTGTCGTCCTTTTTTTAAGGGGATATAATCGCCAAATTCTTTAACCACATCGATTACTTTTTGATTTGGTTTTGGAGTAATTCCTGCTTGGGTATAGTAACCAAACTTCACCGTTTCTCCAACAACTATTTTTCCAGAATCTGGCTGAGCTGTTTGCGTTAATATATTTAAGAATGACGATTTTCCAGTGCCATTTTTTCCTATAATACCGGCACGTTCTCCTTTCTGAAAGGTGTAGTCGAATTTATTTAATAAGACCTTTTCATCATAAGCCTTAGAAATTTTATGCAGCTCTATGATTTTGCTTCCAAGCCGTTCCATATTAAGTTCTAATTGGATTTCATGGTCTTTACGACGTTGGTGAGCACGATGTTTTATATCTGCAAAATCATCAATTCTTGATTTCGATTTTGTTCTTCTCGCTTTAGGCTGACGTCGCATCCAGGTTAACTCTTTTTTATAAAGTTGTTTTGCTTTACCAGTTTCTACCTTTTCTACTTCTATACGGGCTTCTTTCTTTTCTAAGTAATAAGAATAGTTGCCTTTGTAAGTATAGAGTTTGCCATGATCTAATTCTATAATTTCATTACAAACACGTTCTAAAAAGTAACGGTCGTGAGTGACCATGAACAAGGTAATATTTGCTTTTGCAAAAAAGGCTTCTAGCCACTCAATCATTTCTAAATCTAAATGATTGGTTGGCTCGTCGAGAATTAATAAGTCGGGTTTATTAATTAAGGCATTGGCTAATGCCAAACGTTTTTTTTGCCCTCCAGACAATGTGCTAACCTTTTGATTTAAATCGTCTAGTTTTAATTTAAATAAAATTTGCTTGTACTGCGTTTCAAAATCCCAAGCGGCGTTAGCCTCCATTTGCTCAAAAGCATGTTGGTAAGCTTCAGTATCATCTGGGTTTAAAAGCGCCTTTTCATAATCTCTAATAATTTTAAGAATGACATTATCTGAATTAAAAATAGTTTCTTCAACCGTTAGTGTACTATTTAGGAAAGGTTCTTGAGATAAAAACGAAACTGTAATGTCTTTTCTAAAGGTAATTTTACCTGCGTCTGGTTGATCAATTTTCGATAAAATATTTAAAATAGAAGTTTTTCCAGTGCCATTCTTTGCTACGAAAGCAATTTTTTGATCTTTATGGATGCTAAATGAGAGGTCTTTAAAAAGTGTTAATTCTCCATAAGACTTGGCAATATTTTCAACAGTTAAGTAATTCAATAGTTCCTTTTTTTTACAAATAAAGGATAAAAACTAAAGCAATCTTACAAAAACTTGGGGTTCTTCAATTATTTATTAGGATTTTAAATATTCACACCCTATTAAGCATTTGTCGTTCATTTTTTTCTAAAATAACGGATAAAAAACCAAAAAATCCGATAAAAGTTTTATTATTCACGATGAAATGCTATATTTGTGTAAAATCCAAGCCCTCGTGTATGAAACAAATACAATTCTACATTATAATAATTCTTAGTTTACTAAGCTCTTCATGTATTACAAATAAGGATTTGGTTTATCTCCAAGACAAAAGTACTTCGGTAAGTGATTCTATACAAATCCAAGAATTAAATAAACCCTATCGAGTTCAAGTTAATGACATACTTAGTATAGATATTAAATCTACAGATTCTGAGCTTGAAAAGTTGGTAGCGATTTTTCAACCAACAGTTAATACGGCAAATGCTGGAAGTCAACAAGCACTTTATTTTAGTGGATTTACGGTAGATCTCCATGGAAATATTAAATTTCCAATACTTGGTAATATAAACGTTTTAGGATTTACTACAGATGAAATTGTTGAGAAAGTAAAACAATCATTGTTAGATAATTATTTAAAGGATATTTCTCAAATATTTGTAACCGTTAAATTGGCTGGCTTAAGATATACAGTCACAGGAGAAGTTAAAAGCACAGGTGTTTTAACCTTGTTTCAAGACCGGGTAAATATAATTGAAGCCCTAGCTAACGCTGGTGATATACGAGCTACAGGGGATCGAACAGATGTGATGGTTATTCGCCAATATCCTAATGGCCAGAAAATACATCATATAGATTTAACCGATATATCTTCAATGAAATCGCCTTATTATTACATACAACCCAATGATATGATTCTTGTAAAACCTTTAAAACGAAAAGCCATAGGCGCAGGAGAAACTGCAACCCAAACAATTACTACTATTGCCTCCATTTTTTCAGTAATAGTGTCTACTTATTTTTTAGCAAGAAACTTATAAATTGACCTACCATGAGTGATGAATTCGAACTTTTAGAATCTCCAGACCAATCACCGTTTGATGTTAAAGCTTTTCTGTTTAGAGCCTTAAGTTACTGGAAATGGTTTATACTTTGTATAGGCTTAGGCGTATTTATAGTTTACCAACAAAATATTAGAAAGCAACAAACTTACAGGTTAAGCACTCAAGTTTCTATTGAGGACGATAAAAATCCTTTATTTACTTCTAACACCAGTTTAACGTTTAATTGGGGTGGCGTTTCTGGCAAGGTAAAAACAATTATGACGACTTTAAAATCGCGATCTAATCATGAAAAAGTGGTCGATAACTTAGAGTTTTACATCACTTATTTAAAGCAGTCTCGATTTAGAAAAGATGATATTTATAAAGCAGCTCCTTTTAAAATTAACCTTAAGCAAAACACGCTTCAAGCTGTAAACGTGCCTTTTCGTATTACTTTTATAAGTAATAATGAGTTTGAACTATCTATGAACTACGAAGATCCAATAGTTGCTAGAACGCAGAATTTTACAACAAAAGAAAAAGGTCAGATAGATATTAAAGCTGGTGAAACCAAACACCGTTTTAAAATAGGCGATTCTATAAATTTAAAATTTATAAAAGGGGTGATAAATTTAAGACCTCAACGCGAAGTCACAGTTGGAGATGAATATTTTATAGAGTTTTTAGATTTTGATAGTGTGGTTAGTGACTATAGGAAAAGTTTAAAGATAGATAATCCAATAAATTCTTCAATACTCAATTTGAGTATGACTAATGTGAACCCCTCTAAAATTGTTGACTATTTAAATGAAACAGTTCGGGTTTTAAGCGAAGACCAATTAGATCGAAAAAATCAATTTGTTACAAATACGATTGCTTTTATAGATAAGCAGTTGAAAAGAGTTAAAGATAAATTAACTTCAGATGCTGATTCTTTGAATGATTACAGGCAAAAAAATAAAATTTTTAACTTAGATAGTGAGAGTGTTCAAATAAATGAAAAGTTATCTGAATTAGAAATTGAAAAAGATAATATTAATAGAAAATTAGATTACTACAGAGATTTAAAAACCTATCTAGAGACTAGTGATGATTTCACGAATTTACCGGCTCCTTCTGTTGCAGGAATCGACGATTCTAATATTTTAAATAATATTTCAAAAATAAATTTATTGTCAATTCAAAAATCAAAATACGAAGCTACTGTAAAAAGTAGTGCTTCTATATTTGGGGATATAGACAATCAAATTAATAGTATAAAACGTGTTTTGTTAGAAGGTATTAGTTCTGCTAATAATGGTTTAAAAAGAGATTTAAATCACGTTAATAGAAAAATTAGTCAGAAAAACAGTCAAATTAGAAAACTACCAAAAGACCAGCAAAAGTTACTTACGATACAGCGTCAATACTCAATAAACGAACAAAGTTACAATGTATTTTTAGCAAAAAGAAGTGAAGCCGAAATCATTAAATCTGCTAGTGTTTCAGACGTTTTGGTTATAGATCCTGCTAAAGATACTGGTGCTGTACCTATAGATCTAAAATTAAGTGCACGTTATATTTTTGCGCTTCTTGGTGGGTTTTTGCCGCCTTTGTTATTGGCTTTATTGGTGACATTATTTGATAATAAATTACATAATCCGCAGTCATTAGAAAAGATCTCAAGAATACCATTATTAGGCGTTGTTGGGAAAAACTCTACAAAGAATAATTTAGCAGTACACTTAAAGCCAAAATCTACAGTTTCTGAAGCTTTTAGAGCGATTCGTTCTAGTTTACAATATATTTATAAGAAACAATCTCTGGAAGGGACTAAAACGGTTATGGTGACCTCTTCAGTAAGTGGTGAGGGAAAAACATTTTGTTCAATAAATATTGCCTCAGTGTTTGCTTTAAGTGGAAAAAAAACAGTTTTGGTAGGGTTAGATCTAAGAAAACCCAAAATTTTTGATGATTTTGGGATTGACAATGATTTAGGTGCTGTTAATTATTTAATTGGCCAGAAGCCATTGAGTGAAATAACCCAAGCAACACAAATTCAGAATTTAGATTTAATATTATCAGGGCCAGTACCTCCAAACCCTTCAGAATTATTAATGGGGGAGTCCATGGATCGATTTATAAACGAACTAAAAGAGAGCTATGATTATATCGTTTTAGATACGCCTCCAATTGGTTTAGTCTCTGATGCATTAGAACTTGTCGAATATGTCGATGCTTCATTATATGTAGTAAGGCAAGAATACACTAAAAAAGGAATGCTAACACTTATTAATGACAAGTATAAACGCGGTGAAATTAAAAATTTAAGTTTTGTTTATAATTACTATGATCAAAAAGGGAAATATGGCTATGGCTATGGTTACGGTTATGGCTATGGTTACGGTTATGGCGCCTATGGAAATGGTTATCATGAAAATGAAAAAGAAAAGAAATCTATTTTAAAAATGATAAAATCATTTTTTAAAATTACTTAAACTTATAAAAAAGAGAATTATAAAACCAATATGTACGAACATAAATATCATAAAAAAGACCTTTCAAATAACTCCTTTTTAATAACAGGAGGCGCTGGCTTTATAGGGTCTAATATTGTAGAGTATTTATTAAAATATAAAGCAAAAAAAGTACGTGTATTAGACAATTTTTCTACAGGCAGAAAAGAAAATATAACTGCTTTTTTATCCAATCGCAGTTTTGAAATTATAGAAGGTGATATTAGAGATATAAGCACATGCATTAAAGCTATGGAAGGTATAGACTATGTTAGTCATCAGGCAGCATTAGGCTCTGTACCGCGATCTATACAAGATCCAATTACATCAAATGAAGTGAATGTTTCAGGATTTCTTAATATGTTAATAGCTTTAAGAGATAATAAATCAGTAAAACGAATGGTTTATGCAGCATCTAGTTCTACTTATGGAGATTCTAAAATACTGCCCAAAGTAGAAAATAGTATAGGCAAACCATTATCTCCTTATGCAGTAACGAAATATGTGAACGAACTCTATGCAGATGTTTTTGGAAAAACCTATAATACAGATACTATAGGCCTGCGTTACTTTAATATTTTTGGGCCAAAACAAAATCCCAATGGGGCTTATGCAGCTGTTATTCCTTTATTTATGAAAGCAATAAATAATAATGAATCTGCAACTATTAATGGTAGTGGTGAGCAAACAAGAGATTTTACTTTTGTAGAAAATGCTGTACAGGCGAATATGGAAAGTTTTTTTGCTTTAAGTGGCGCAAAAAATGAAGTCTTTAATATTGCTTGTAATGATCGTATTAGCATTAATTCTCTTTGGGAAGTATTGAACATTAATGCGAAAAAAGATATTAAAGCTAATTATGGACCCGAGCGACCTGGAGATGTGAAAGATTCTTTGGCAGATATTAGTAAGGCTAAGAATTTATTGAACTATGAACCAAAATTTTCGGTTAAAGAAGGTTTGGAATTAACATGGAATCATTTTAAAATGCTTAATAATTGATTAATAAAGAATTGTCAAAAGATTGGTTGTATACTATCTCACCTAAAAAGAAAGTAGTAGATCTAAATTTTAAAGAAATTTGGAGGTATAGAGATTTACTTTTTTTATTTGTTAAACGAGATGTGATAACGCTATACAAACAAACCATTTTAGGACCTTTATGGTATTTTATTCAACCCCTATTTACATCAGTTATTTTTACCTTAGTGTTTAATAATATTGCAGATATAGAAACGGGAAATGGAATTCCTAGTTTCTTATTCAATTTAGCAGGAATTACGTCTTGGAATTATTTTAGCTCCTGTCTAATTGGTACAAGTGATACTTTTAAGAAAAATCAGAATATTTTTGGGAAAGTTTATTTTCCTAGGGTAATTATGCCTATGTCAATTGTGGTATCCAATTTACTAAAGTTGGGTATTCAGTTATTAGTTTTTATTTTTTTTTATTGCTATTTCGTATTTCTCACAGATAAAGCCGAAAATACGACACCTCAATTATCGATTATCTTTTTACCATTATTAATTTTAATTATGGGTTTGCTGGGATTAGGGTTTGGAATGATTATATCGTCAATGACTACTAAGTACAGAGATTTAACTTTTTTAGTAGGCTTTGGTGTACAACTATTAATGTATGCTTCAGCAGTAATGTATCCTATAGAATTAATTAGAAGAAAAGTAAGTGAAGGAGTAATTCCTGAATATGCAGGTGTGCTTATAGAATTTAATCCGATGACGATAGTCGTAGAATTATTTCGTTTTATGACTATAGGTGTGGGAGATTTTTCATTTAATAAGTTTTTATATGCAGGAATACTAGGTGTTGTTATTTTTTTAATTGGTTTAATAATTTTCAATAAAACTGAGAAAACATTTATAGATACGGTTTAGATTGTTATATATTTTTTAATTTATGAGTGATAATAAGAATATTTTAATATGTATAGGTACCAGACCTGAAGCCATTAAAATGGCGCCAGTTTATTTCGAATTTTTAAAATCTGATTACAATACTAAACTTTGTGTTACCGCACAACATAGAGATCTATTAGATCAAGTTTTGAACTTTTTTAAGATGAAGCCAGATTTTGATTTAGATCTAATGACACCCAACCAAAGTTTGAATAAGTTAAGTTCAAGAATTCTTGAAGAGATAGACAAAGTTTTTTTAGCGAATACTTTTGATCTAGTTTTAGTTCATGGAGATACAACCACATCTAGCATTATTGCTTTAGCGGCTTTTAATCGGAAGATTAAAGTTGCGCATGTAGAAGCAGGCTTAAGAACGTATAATAAATATTCTCCATTTCCTGAAGAAATGAATAGGCAGCTTACAGGAAGATTAGCAGATTT
>CALDCO010000133.1 GCA_937937185.1 uncultured Flavobacteriaceae bacterium | reverse complement strand
TACAGGGACACGCAGTAATTTCCTTTTTGTTTATTTGATTGATGAATTCATAATAACGCTGACGTCTATGTTGAATACCAAAATATGTCTTCAGTAATGTAATAGAGAGAAGTCTTGAAGCGGCTTCAATAATACGTATCAAAGCTAAATTATTGAGCAAGGTGTGCTCTTGCGGTATAGCCTATATGATATATTGTTCTAAGGATATTATTTAAAAACGTGAATAAGACCCCAAGTAAATACACTAGCTAAATAGACCTGTCAGGTTTTTAAAACCTGACAGGTCTATTTTGTTATTAAACAGATTTGCATAGTATGGTCTGCTGTATAAACTTTAGCCATTTCTAATAGAGCGGTTATCTGCTGTTAGGTAGCACCCGAACCAATGTGATTAACGATAACGCCTTTATCTTTTAGATAGTGATATGCCTACACGGATTTATAATCCCCTTTGGTTTTGATGACTCTGACATGTAGCATTTGACACAATTAGTGCGGTCAAATTACAAATTTTACAACTTAACTAACTGATTGTTAGTGCTAACTTTTTAAATTCAATAACTGGCGGACAAGTGAGGTGCAATTATTATTTCCTTTCGATGTAGAGATTAAATAATATAGACCTGTCAGGTTTTAAAAACCTGACAGGTCTATATTTATCATATTCCTAAACTTGTCCGAATTAATTATATGATGAAGAAATTTAATATTTCTTTATAATTTGCAATAGTGTTTTTGCAGTAGATTCAATGTCTAACAATGAATTATTTTCATCGAAACATGTTAGTGCACCACCAACACCTACTCCATTTATACCCGCTTTAAACCAAGATTCAATATTATTTACATTAATGCCACCAACAGCAAACATAGGAATTTGATCTAGAGGGGCTTTTATTGCTTTAAAGTAATTAAGGCTGGCATCTGATGTATTTGCAGGGAATACTTTAATAAGATCGGCTCCAGCTTCATAGGCAGCACAAATTTCTGTTGGGGTTATGGCCCCCATTAACACTGGGATGTTATGCTTATGCGCATACACTAAAACATCGATATTTGTATTTGGTGTGACTAAAAACTGAGCACCTGCTAGAATCGATTTTTTAGCAATACTAATATTAGTTACCGTTCCTGCACCTATCAATAATTCTGGATATCGTTGTCTGGAATGCTTTAGTTCTTTTTCAAAATTTACAGTATTTGAGGTTATTTCTAAGACTTTTATTCCTGAATTGTACAAGGTTTGTAAGATGGGTTGTACTTTAAATTCTGTTTTGGAACGAATGATCGCTACTATCTTTTCTTGTTTAATTAATGCTACTTTTTCTTGTCTGCTCATTTTAGTTGTCATCGCTTTACATGTCCCGAAATATCACCATTTACAACAGCTTGAATGTCTTCAGCGGTACTAGTATGTTGATCTCCATAAATAGTATGCTTTAATACAAAAGCAGCAGTTCCAAAGTCGATTAACTCTTGTTCGCTTTTTTCTTTAAGTAGCGCGTGTAAACATGCTGCTGCAAAAGCATCCCCAGCTCCAAAACGATCCAATAGCTCTACTTTATAATTTGAAGAAAAGACAGTTTCAGAAGGGCTTACAAATACGCCTTGAAGCTCGTTTATCGAAGCCGAAATATGATTTCTTATGGTAAACGCATAGTGTGCAATTCCTAATTTAGATTTTGCCAATTCAATCACTTCTAGTGTTTTTTCAAGAGGATTACTTGCCGTTGATTTTAATCCATAAACATCTTTAAGAACGCTTGCATTTCCAAATAAAATATCGGTATAGGCCAAAACTTTATCAAAAATAAGTTGAGCGTCTTTAGGATTGTTCCACAACGTTCTTCTATAATTCATATCAAAAGCCACTTTTACACCATTAGCCTTTGCTAATTTTACGCAGGAAGTTAATGCTTCGGCACATGAGGAAGATAAGGCTGCAGTAATACCAGAAACAAACAAGTACTTTTGATTTTTAAAAATGTGATTCCAATCAAATTCATCGGGGTGTAACTTACTAAAAACAGAATCTTTGCGATCATAAATTACTTTTGAAGGCCTAATAGAACTACCCATTTCTATAAAATAAGTCCCTAAGCGGCCTTTATCTCTAATAATATACGAGGTGTCGATTCCGTATTTTGCTAATGACTGTATGGCATTATCTCCCATAGCATTATTGGGAAGTTTAGTAACAAAAGAAACGGTATTACCTAATAGCCCCAACGAACTCGCAACATTAGATTCTGAACCCGCAAAATTAACATCGAATTGCCTTGTCGTTTGTAGTTTTTCTCGATGCAACGAAGGCGTTAGTCGTAACATTAATTCTCCAAAAGTGACAAAACTCATAACTTACTTATTTACCAATTGGTGAATGATCCATCTTTTTTATATAAATGCGGCGGCTCTTTTATTTCGAAAGTCGCTTTTTTTGCTAAGGCTTCATTAAACTCTACGCCTAGTCCTGGGCCGCTGGGAACTTGGTAGTGATTGCCTTCTAATACTGGTTGCTTGGTATAAAACATTTCACTATTCGTACCGCAGTATTCCACGGGGGTGTTTATTTCTTCTAACCATGCCACATTTGGAGACGCGGCTAATAAATGCAAAGTTGCCGCTGTACAAATAGGTCCTAAGGGATTATGAGGCATTAAATCGATATAATTAGTTTCAGCAATAGCGGCTACTTTCTTAGCTTCTGTTAAACCACCTACATTGCAAACATCAACACGTGCATATTGCGTAATATTATCTTTTAAATACGGCCAAAATTGCCATTTACTAGCAAATTCTTCACCTAGCGCTAAAGGCAGATTGATCATTTTTCGTAACTCTTGATACACTTGCGGATTTTCATCTCGAAGCGGTTCTTCTAAAAAATCTAAGGTTCCTAAGGGCAACCTATTCACAAAAGACACGGTTTCTGGTAATGTTAGTCGATGATGATAATCCATACCAATAGTCATTTCATTGCCCATTTCTTTACGTAAATCGGGTAGCCAGGCTACCAAATTAGCCATAGATTTTCTTGCTACATAAGGCTCAGGACCCTCACTGGCTTCATATAAGCGAATACAATTAAAACCTTCTTGTTTTAAAGTTTGCGCTTTGGTCATTAATTCGTCTTTCGATTCAAATTTTAAAGAAGCAAAACATTCTACATATTGACGTTGCTTTCCGCCTAATAACTCATAAACTGGGACATTAAGTAGTTTTCCTTTAATATCGTATAACGCAATATCTATTGCAGAAATAGCAGCTGTTAAAACTCTACCTCCTTCAAAATATTGGCTTCTATACATTTCCTGCCAATGTGCTTCTATTTGCAGCACGTTTTTCCCTACCAGAAAATGTGCATAGTGCTTTACGGCACCTACCACAGCCAATTCCCTTCCGCTTAATCCAGAAGCTCCCCAACCGTAAAGTCCGTTTTCGCTGGTTTCAATCTTTATTATGAGTTGATTTCCATGCTCAATACGAACAGGATAGGTTTTTATATTGGTGATTGTAATCATTATTTTTCTGTAGTTTCAATTTGAATACGTTCAATTTTCCCAACAAGAAAGACATAGGCTAAGAATCCAATTACTGCTATCGTGCCTATAAACAGCAAGGCAGGTTCAAAATTACCATTTTTCGCCAAAATACCAACTACTAAGGGTACTATTACTGCAGATAAGCCTCCCATTAAATTGAACACCCCACCTATTAATCCAATGTGTTCTTTAGGAGCAATCGTAGATACAAAAACCCATGCAATACTTGCGAAACCTGTGCCAAAAAATGCTAAGGTTAAAAAAGCAATCGTTAGCGTAGTACTGGTCGTATAATTAGCAAAAATTATAGAAGAAGACAATAATAGCCCTGCAATTACTGGTGTTTTTCTGGCAATTTCTTTAGAAACACCTCTTTTTATTAACCGGTCTGACAACAGTCCTGAAATAATAACCCCAAGGAAAGCTCCAAAAAAAGGAATTGACCCTACAATTCCCGATTTTACCAAATCAATCCCTTTTTGTTCTTGTAAATATGTTGGGAACCAAGTTAAAAAGAAAATAAAAGTAGATCCTAAACAAAATTGTCCCAAATACAATCCCCATAATTTTTTGTAGATGAAAGCATATTTAAGATCGTCCCATTTAAAAGGTTTTCGTTCTTGTTTTACAGGTGTTTCGCCTTTTTCAATATGTGCTAATTCTTCTTTATTTACGCTTTTATGTTGGTGAGGATCACGATAAAACACATACCAAACAACCGCCCAAACGATTCCTACAATTCCTGAAACCACAAAAAGCCCTCTCCATCCTAAGGCCGTTTGAATATAAGCCAATAATGGGGTTAAAAATGCTAATCCTATATATTGTCCCGAAGTATAAAACGCAATGGCTGATGCTCTTTCTTCCTCTGGAAACCATTTAGTCGCAATGGCATTATTTATTGGAAATGATGGGGCTTCAAAAACCCCAATACTTGCTCGCAAGCCCACTAAAGCCGAAAAAGAATTAACGAGGCCTTGTAATAAAGTTGCTACAGACCATAAGGTTAAAATAATGGCATAAAGCACTCTTGCTTTTATTTTATCTACTAAAATTCCTCCTGGAATTTGTAAGCTCGCGTAGGTCCAACCAAAAGCCGAAAAGATAAGCCCCATTTTAATTTTATCTAGGTCTAAGTCTTCCGAAAGGGCTTTTGCAGCAACCGATATGTTTGATCGATCGAGATAATTAATCACCACAGATATAAAAACCAAGCCTAGTATTTGATAACGCTTGTTGGTAGGTTTCGTTAAGTTAGTAACTGTTTTACTCACAAATGATTTGTTTTTATAAGGCTAACTTACAATTCTTTTTTAACCTAGACTAAACATAATTCTTACGAGTTTGTGTTGGTGATGTGAAACGGCATCTAAAAACGATTAAGGCTTTATTCATACTATTTAGACATAGAAATCGCTACAAAATAACTTTTTCAATATCTAACGGTTGTAAAACAGATAATTTTCATAATTTGACAGCACTTTTCGCAACTAAATTTTCTAGTAATTAATGCTTTCAGAAATAAAAAAATTAAGAAAAACGCTACATCAATATCCTGAGTTGTCTGGACAAGAGGTTAATACGGCTAAACGAATTAAAACCTTTATAGAAACGCATCATAAAACTAAAATTATCGATCGTATTGGTGGCCACGGTCTCGCAGCCATTTATGAATTTTCTAAAGAAGGCCCTACAATAATGATTCGCTGTGAATTAGACGCCCTTCCTATACAAGAGAAAAACACATTTAATCATCGATCTAAAACGAAAAACGTTTCTCATAAATGCGGTCATGATGGGCATATGGCAATGGTTGCGGGTTTAATTTTTTCATTTAAGGCGCAGCCCTTTAAAAAAGGGAAAGTCATTCTTTTATTTCAACCTGCCGAAGAAACTGGAAAAGGCGCTTATAAAATGCTTAATGATAAAAAATTTAAGACTTTAACGCCAGATTATGTTTTTGCACTTCATAACCTTCCCGGGGAGCCTTTAGGCGCTGTGATTACGAAATCGGATAGTTTTTCGGCATCGGTGCAAAGTATGACTGTTTTTTTAACTGGTAAAGAAGCACATGCCTCTGAACCCGAAAACGGTATCAACCCTACTTTAGCCATTGCGGATATAATTAGTGCCTTTTCAAAACTAAATCATACCAATCCTAAAGACGAAAACTTTACGCTGCTCACCCCTATCCATATTAATATGGGGCAAAAATCCTATGGCGTCTCGCCTGCCAAAGGCGAATTGCATTATACGCTAAGGACTTGGAATGAAAAAACGATGAACCTATTAGAAACCGAATTAAAAGCGATTGTCGCTCGCGTTAGTAAACTGCATGACCTAGAATTTAAAACAGAATGGTTTGAATATTTTCCTGCAACAATGAATGATGATACTTGTACTGCAATTATTAATAAGGCCGCTAAAGAGAATCATTTTAAGCAAATAGAATCGCCATTCCCGTTAAAATTTGGTGAAGATTTTGGTTGGTTTTCGCAAAATTATAAATCTGCAATGTTTGGCTTGGGTTCGGGGATCGATGCTCCGGCACTTCATCATGCCGATTACGATTTTCCCGACGAATTGCTTGAAACGGGCATTGCGATGTATTATAAAATAATTGAGAATATAATAACAGATAAATAGATAATAATGAAATTAGCTGCGTTTTCAGTAAGTCTTAGTGTTAAAGATCTTACTATTCCAAAAACATTTTACGAGAATCTGGAGTTTAGTGTCTTTGCTGGAGACCCAGAAAAAAAATACCTCATCATGAAAAGCGAAGCCCATTTAATAGGCTTTTTTCAAAGGCTGTTCGAGAATAATATTCTCACTTCTAATCCTGGTTGGGATAATAGTGCCAAGCCATTAGGCGCCTATGATGATGTTAGAACCATTCAAAAACATCTTAAAAGCAAGTCTATTAAACTAGAAACCGAGGTGAATACTGAAACTTCTAGTCCTGGCAGTTTTATACTTTTAGATCCAGATGGTAATGCAATACTTATAGATCAGCACGTTTAATAGATGAGTCAAACAAGTCGTTTATTAGAAGTTGCTAAACTGTTTTTTAAGCTAGGCTGTATTGGTTTTGGTGGTCCTGCTTCGCATATCGCTATGATGGAGGATGAAGTAGTAAGAAAAAGAAAATGGATAAGTGAGGCTCATTTTCTTGACCTTATGGGAGCGACCAATTTAATCCCTGGACCAAACTCTACAGAAATGACCATGCATTGTGGTCATGAACGCGCAGGCTGGAAAGGCCTTTTTGTTGCAGGGTTTTGTTTTATTTTCCCTGCTGTCGTCATCACTGCTTTTTTGGCATGGTTATATCAAAAGTATGGGCAATTGCCCAATGTAAAACCTTTTATTTACGGGATAAAACCTGCTGTAATCGCCATTATAGTAATGGCGGCCTACCGATTAGGGAAGAAAGCATTTAAAAGCACAACCCTTATTAGTATAGGCGTACTTGCATTAATAGCCTGCTTATCTGGAATAAATGAGATTTTAGTGCTTTTTGGTTGTGGCTTGCTGGGACTCTTACTCTATTTTTTTAAAAAGAAAAGCAACACTTTAAACGCATTAACACCTTTGCTTATTTTCAATTTTGTGGCACCTACAACCATTAGTACGCTAAAAATAGTCCTTACTTTTTTAAAAATAGGCGCTATTTTATATGGAAGCGGCTATGTTCTTTTTGCTTTTTTGGATTCAGAATTAGTCGCTAATGGTTGGTTAACCAGACAAGAATTAATTGATGCTGTAGCCGTAGGACAGTTTACTCCTGGCCCGGTATTATCGACTTCTACGTTTATTGGTTGGCAAATTAATGGTTTAGTTGGTGCACTTGCTGCTACTATAGGGATTTTCCTGCCATCATTTTTATTTGTATTGGTATTAAATCCATTAATTCCTAAAATGCGAAAATCTAAAATCGTAAGTGCCCTTTTAGATGCTGTAAATGCTGCTGCAGTAGCTTTAATACTTGCGGTGTGTATTGAAATGGGCTTGGAAACACTTGTCGATTTTAGAACCATTATAATTGCGGTCGTAAGTTTAATTGTGGTATTCGTATTTAAAAAATTGAATAGTGCCTTTATCGTTTTAGGAGGTGCTTTTTTAGGTTATGTATTAGCTTTTATATAATGAAGTGGTTAAACTTTTTTAAATTAAAAAATGTAACATTTTTAATAATAAGACTTCTAATGATTAAAGAGAATTCGATGTATGAAAACTGAAAAAATAAAAAATGCCATACGACTATTATTTTCTATACTCGCAATAACCATTCTTATTGATTATAGTGTGTCAGGAAATGAAACTACAGAATTAGTAAAAGGACTAAACAAATCGTTTGAAAATTATAATAATGCCGCAGGAAATTCGCACTACTCCTATAAGCTTGAAACGAAAAACTTTAATTTTAATATTTCTAATGATTATTATAATTTAGCGACCCTAGGTGATGAAATAAGAATTAAAGAATCGCCCATTTTTAAAGAAGTAAATGCCTCGACCATCGTTAAAGAAAATTATACCGAAACCTATTCTTTAAGACGAATTACTGGACTCTTTATTCCTTTAGTAGTGCTAACTGTGCTATTTTTTAGCTTTAAAGCTTTAGATAAAATTAAAATACTAGCCTTTGTTACCCTAATCGTTAGCATTGCAGATGTCATTTACTTAATGCTTTAATCTATAAGAATTGTTTAAAAACACTTATTATAAATCAACCAATAATAAAGAATCGTTTAGAAAATAAATTTTCTAAACGATTCTTATACTCTAATAACATTTATCTAAACTTAGGCGTAATATTATTACCTCAATTTAGTTTTTGTTTATACCTA
>CALDCO010000132.1 GCA_937937185.1 uncultured Flavobacteriaceae bacterium | reverse complement strand
TCAGGGTAAATCATCCATTCAAATTGCTTGTCTGCCTGAATTAAAGCCTCTACCATTCGCATGGTATTTTGTAAATGTACGTTATCATCTCCCGACCCGTGAATGAGTAAAAAATCACCTTTTAACTTATCGACATGGTTTATGGGAGAATTATCGTCGTACCCACTCGGATTTTCTTGCGGGGTCGTCATGTAACGCTCTGTATAAATGGTATCATAAAAACGCCAACTGGTCACCGGTGCAACAGCAATGGCCATTTTAAAGGTTTCATTTCCTTTAAATAAGGCATTACTACTCATAAAGCCACCATAACTCCATCCCCAAATCCCAATTCTTGTTTCATCAATATAGGCGCGTTTTCCAAGAATTTTTGCAGCGGCTATTTGGTCTTCCACTTCATACTTGCCCAATTCTTTCTGGGTAACTTTTTTAAACTCGGCACCTTTTAAACCAGTTCCTCGACCGTCTACACAGGCCACTATATAACCTTGCTGTGCTAAATGTTGATACCAATAGTCGTTTGCACTATTCCATTTATTGGCAACTTGCTGCGATCCAGGCCCTGAATATTGAAACATAAATAGCGGGTATTTTTTTGAAGCGTCAAAATTAGCAGGTTTAACCATCCACATATTTAAATCGTTTCCATTCACTTTTATAGTACTAAACTCTTTTTGTGAGGTTTTATACTCTGAAAGTGTTTCGGCTAATACATCGTTATCTTTAATACTCTTTACCACATTACCAGTGTTCGCCTCATTTAAAGTATATTCTGGTGGGGTTGTTGCGTTAGAAAATGAATTTATAAAATACGTAAAATCAGCACTAAAATCGGCAGCGTTAGTGCCTGTAGTTTTGGTAAGACGCGTTTTGTTTCTACCATTTAAATTAATCGCATAAACGTCTCTATTTATCGATCCATTTTCAACAGATTGGTAATATACCCTATTGGTTTTTTCATCATAGCCATAATAATTTGTAACTTCCCAATTGCCCTTAGTGATTTGATTTTTTAATTTCCCCGATTCGCTGTAATGATAAATATGGTTATAGCCATCCTTTTCGCTGGTCCAAATAAAACTATTATCCTTTAAAAAGGTTAAATTATCAGTGACATCTATATAGGCTTTATCACTTTCAGCTAAAACCAAAGTTGGCTTATTTTTTTTCGTATCTATAAACCATAAATCTAATTCGTTTTGGTGCCTATTCATAAATTGTGCACTTAACACCTCCTCTTTATTGGTCCATTTTAGTCTAGGAATATAAAAATCGTTATAAGATTTCTGCACTTTAACCATTTCTATTTTATCCTTTTTTAAATCGTAAACATGTAAAGACACTTTTGAGTTCGCCTCCCCTGCTTTGGGGTATTTAAATGCTTGCTGTTTTTGGTAGAGTTCTGCACCATAAACATCCATTGAAAATCTTGGCACTTCGCCTTCATCAAATCGAATAAAGGCAATCTTATTACTCGCTGCATTCCACTCGAAGGCGCGAACAAAGGCAAACTCTTCTTCATACACCCAATCGGTTATGCCATTAATAATTTGATTGGTCTCCCCATCAAATGTGATTTGTTTGGTTTCACCAGATTCTAAATCTTTAACATAGAGATTGTTTTGGTAGCCATAAGCCACCTGTTTTCCGTTAGGAGAAAAAGTGGGCTCCTGTATTTTGTCTTCCGAAACCAGAGTGAGCTTATTAGTCTTTGTATTGTAAATATGATAAATCCCTAATGTCGAGCGTCTAAAAACAGGTTCGACATCAGTGGCTAAAAGCACTTTAGATTCGTCTTTGCTAAAGGTATAGTCTGAAAAATTATCGACTGTTTGTAATGCAGAAGAATTAACTACCGTTTTAACTTTTTTAAGTGTTTTATAATCATAGATGTCTATACTTGTTGTTCCGGTTTTTCGATCTAGATTTAATACCGAATATTCTTGTCCGTTTTTCATAGAATGCAACGCTTCTAAACGTTCTGTCCTAAAGGAACCGTCCCATATTTCTTCGAGAGTAATATTTTTTTTTTGGCCGAGTACAGAAGTGATTGTAAAAAAACAAATCGCAAACAGTTGTGCTATTAATTTCATTGAAATTGAGTTTATGCTAAGCTAATGCCAAGTTTACTAAAAATAAAGTAAAAAACCACAACTATTAACAGTTAAATATGCGTGATTATTAATTGCGTAAAAAAACAAAACCGTTTTAAATTTTTTGAGCAGGTACAATACACTATTATCTTTGCATTTAGTACACTATATTTGCCTTTCTAAATGTTATGGTAAAATGGACAAGTCGATTTCTGGATTTTCTAAACTGCTTAAATCAGAAAAAATAGATTGGTTAATGCAACACTACCTTTCTAACTCTAAATCTGCAAAAAGAACAATTACGCAGTATTGGAATACCGATAAAAAATTACAGCAATTGCATGATGAGTTTATAGAAAACACCATCACTAATTACTATTTGCCACTAGGTGTTGCTCCTAATTTTTTAATTAATAATAAACTTTATGCCATTCCTATGGCTATAGAAGAAAGCTCGGTAGTTGCTGCTGCAAGTAAAGCTGCAAAATTTTGGCTATCGCGTGGGGGCTTTAAAACCGAAGTTATTTCTACAACAAAAATTGGGCAAGTCCATTTCTCATATAACGGTGCTGCTGAAGATCTAAAAATCTACTTTAAAACGATTAAATCTAAGTTTTTTGAAGACGCAAAACCCCTAACCAAAAATATGGAAAAACGTGGGGGTGGCATTCTTGATATAGAACTACGAGATAAAACAGAGGCCATTGATGGCTATTACCAATTGCATGCCACTTTTGAAACTTTAGATGCTATGGGTGCGAATTTTATTAATTCGTGCTTGGAGCAGTTTGCCAAAACTTTAAAAAGGGAGGCTGAAAACGCTTTAGAAGGCAACCTAACTATTATTATGAGTATTCTTTCTAACTATGTCCCCGATTGTATCGTTCGGGCGGAGGTGAGTTGCAAGGTAGACCAATTAGTAGAATCTAATAGTAATGCTGAAGAATTCGCAAAAAAGTTTATTCAAGCGGTGGCCATTGCCGAAGTAGAACCTTATCGTGCGGTAACCCATAATAAAGGCATTATGAATGGTATTGATGCCGTAGTTTTGGCGACAGGAAATGACTTTAGAGCGGTAGAAGCTGGAATACATGCGTATGCATCAAAGGATGGTCGCTATAGCAGTTTAACCCATGCCTCAATAGAAAATGGCGTTTTTAAATTTTGGATTGAAATCCCTTTAGCACTTGGCACTGTAGGCGGCTTAACTAAACTTCACCCTCTGGTTAGTTTGGCATTAGATTTATTAGGAAAACCCAACTCAAAAGAATTGATGCAAATTGTTGCTGTCGCTGGTTTGGCTCAAAATTTTGCAGCTTTAAAATCATTAACCACTACAGGCATTCAAGAAGGACATATGAAAATGCACTTAATGAATATTTTAAATCAATTTAATGCTTCTGAAAATGAAAAAAAACAGATCATTTCTCATTTTAAAACCCACATCGTTACGCATAGTGCGGTGGTAGAAAAACTTGAAACACTAAGAGTAGTCAGTAATTAGCAAAAAAAATACACGATTACTTTTATATTTTAAGGTTTTAAGTTAAGACACTCTCATTTTTAGAAGCCAAAGCAAAAGACATTAAAGGGCATCCCTTATTTTACTATTTTTAATGCCAATAACATTTTTAATGAAAAAAATAACACTACAAATCCATTGCAATGACCAACCAGGAATTATCGCTGCTGTTACAAGTTTTATTGCTAACAATAGTGGTAATATTGTTTATATAGATCAACATGTAGATAGTGAACAAAACATCTTTTTTATGCGATTAGAAAGTGAGTTTACTTCATTTTCCATCACCACTTTTAAAGCCAATTTTAAGAGCGTTTTGGTTAAGAAATTTAATATGAAATGGCGTGTTTACGATGCAGAAGACCAACCAAAAATGGCAGTATTCGTTTCTAAATATGAGCATTGCTTATATGATATTTTAGGACGCTATAGTTCTGGAGAACTAAATGTTAAAATTCCATTTATTATTAGTAATCATAATGATTTAAAGCCAATTGCAGAGCGTTTCAATATTCCTTTTTACCATATTCCCGTAACTAAAGCCACAAAAGCTGAAGCAGAAATACAACAACTACAACTTTGCGAGAAATATGCCATTGACTTTATCGTTTTAGCGCGCTACATGCAGATTGTTTCTTCTAAAATAATTAATAAATTTCCCAATAAAATAATTAACATTCATCACTCGTTTTTACCTGCATTTGTTGGAGCAAAACCCTATCATTCTGCCTATAAACGTGGTGTGAAAATTATTGGCGCAACAAGTCATTATGTTACTGAGGCACTAGATGCTGGACCAATTATAGAACAAGATGTGGCAAGAGTCTCGCACACACATGCCATTAAAGATTTAATTGCTAAAGGTCGAGACCTTGAGAAAATTGTACTCTCTACAGCAATTAAACAGCATATTGGTAGAAAAGTTATGGTTTTTAATAATAAAACAGTTATTTTTTCTTAGTAGCCTTCGCAATAAATTGATGGTGAGTTAATCATTTAATTTAGATTTTATTTTTAACAATACGCATGCAAATTATTATTATCTTTAGCTCAATAGTATAATAATTCTTCACACCAGACGGAAGGATATAAAAGCAAAAGCCTCTCGCTTTCTCGAGAAACAGATATGAAAAATATTTTATTAATTATTACCATTTTTACTTTTACGGCTTGTGCCGAATTACAAAACGTTGTTAATCAGCTACCTCAAGGCAATACAGGTATTTCCCAACTAGATATTGGTAATGGCTTAAAAGAAGCATTAAATTTAGGAATTGATAAGCAGGTAAGTAAACTTACTTTAAAAGATGGTTTTTTTAAAAACCAACTTGTAAAAATACTATTGCCTGAAGAATTACAAAAAGTAGACAAAGCGTTAAGGGGTATTGGCCTTAGTAGCTTAGCCGATGATGGTTTAAAAGCGTTAAATAGAGCAGCTGAAGATGCGGTAAAAGAATCGACTCCCATATTTGTTAATGCGGTAAAAGGCATTACTTTTAATGATGCCAAAAATATTTTATTGGGCAATGATAATGCAGCCACTCAATACCTTACAGGAAAAACGCAAAGCGCACTTTACGGTAAATTTAATCCTGTAATTAAGAGGTCTTTCGGTAAAGTTGGAGCAGATCGCATTTGGTCTAATCTTATTAATAAATACAACTCAATTCCTTTAACTAATAATGTAAATCCCGATTTAACCGATTATGTTACGAAAGAAGCCTTAAAGGGGGTTTATAAAATGATTAGTGTCGAAGAAAAAGAAATAAGAAACAAAGTGAGTTCCAGAACCAGTACCTTATTACAAAAAGTATTTGCACTACAAGATTAATGAGAACTTGTTGTGCCTGTAGATAGCATCTGTCTTTCTGATAGTTATGGTTCTATATTTGTGGCAAACACATTTAAAAACAAATACATGTCTTCGTTAATGCCAGATCAATGGTTAAACTCGCTTGTCTTCGCCTTTTTATAATTATTAATCGCGACTGCTTTTTTTAACCTGAGCTCGATCTAAGGATTTAGTATGAAAAAAGCCTTCAGATAGTGTTTTTCGCAAAGAAATGGAGAAAAACGTATCGAGAAC
>CALDCO010000131.1 GCA_937937185.1 uncultured Flavobacteriaceae bacterium | reverse complement strand
TTCGTAAAGCCATGGTTTAATATCAAAAAGTACGCGCTTTCCTTCTGGGTAATAATCTTCAAGATCAATAACCATTAGTTTACTATTTGCGACTCTATTTATTATTTCGTCTGCCATATTTGGTTGGCTTTTGATTGTTGTATTTTAAAACAATGAATATACGTAGCTATCTGGAATTATTTTTTTAGACACTATCCTAGACAAAAAAATTGAGTATAAACTACCAATAAAATTATAACATGCCTAATTCAAGTTTTGCTTCTTCACTCATTAAATCTTGTGTCCACGGTGGGTCAAAGGTTATTTCTACCTCAGCATCACTGACTTCTTTTAATGATTTTACTTTTTCTTCAACTTCAAGAGGAAGTGTTTCTGCTACAGGACAATTAGGCGTTGTTAAAGTCATTAAAACCTTTACCTCATTATCTTCATTTACAAATACATCATAAATTAATCCTAATTCATAGATGTCTACTGGGATTTCAGGGTCATAAATAGTTTTTAATACTCTAACTATTTTATCGCCTAGTTCGCTTGCATCTGTTTCTATATTACTCATTTTATGTGTAATCTATTGCTTATTTATTTAAGCATTAATTAAGTTGTGTTTGATATGCAATGGCGTACATCTTTAATTGCTTAATCATACTCACCAATCCGTTTGCACGAGTTGGTGATAAATGTTCTTTTAACCCTATCTGGTCTATAAAATGCATTTCTGCCTCAATAATTGATTTAGGGGTTTGATTCGAGAAAACACGAATTAAGATGGCAATGATCCCTTTGGTAATAATCGCATCACTATCGGCGGTAAAAACCACCTTTCCTTCATTCATTTCAGCATGTACCCATACTCTGCTTTGACAGCCTTTAATAATATTATCTTCTTTTTTGTACTGTTCTTCTATTAAAGGCAAAGATTTTCCTAAATCAATCATGTATTGGTAACGTTCTTCCCAATCCTCAAACATAGAAAATTCATCTATAATCTCTTCTTGAACTGCTTTAATGGTTTGCATTACTAGTTTTTATTATCTATTGCTGTTAACATGGTATTAATTAAACTGGCTAGTTTCTCATGCGGGTTTCCCGCGTCAAAAGTAACCGTTGAGTAGGTTTCTCCCTTTTCTATAATTGTTAAATTAGCCATAGGCTTAACATCACGACGATGCGTTGTACTTGGCGCTTCTAATGCGGGCACTTCTTTTAAATTTATCGTTTGCATTTCATCCATTAAAGCACGCCATAGTTCGTTACTACAAGGCTTGGTTTCTACTTTACCATCGTGTTTAAATTTACTAGAAACCATTTCAGAGGTTATTTTTACCATTCTATAAACCCCTCTGGTTTGTTCTATATATTCAAGAGTGACCCCTTTATTTTTAGCCGCCTCTTGTTTTATATTTGTTTCGGTTTCAGCGGTTTCTTTAGCTATATTCTCAGTTGCTTTTTTAGCCCCGCCACAAGCGTTTATATATAATACTATAATTAACATACTAATAATTTTCATCGTTTATAGGTTTTTAAGATTATTTTGTTTGTGTTAAACTTGATAATATTACAAAAAAGATACCAAAAACATCATGACAACATGAGTTTTGCTTTCTTTACCCCTTTTACTAAAATGTCTATTTCTTCTTTAGTATTATAAAACGAAAAAGAGGCTCTAATAGTTCCTGGTATTTTATAATAATCCATTACGGGTTGCGCACAATGATGCCCTGTTCTTACTGCTATTCCCATTTTATCTAATAGTGTTCCTACATCATAAGGGTGTATGCCATCTAAATTAAACGATATCACTGAAGCTTTATTTTTAGATTGCCCATAAATTGTTAACCCTTCTATTTCTAAAAGTTGGGAAGTACCATAACGCAAAAGTTCGTTTTCATAACTCATTATAGCTTCAAATCCTATTGCATTCATATAGTCTATAGCTTTACCAAAGGCTATTCCTCCACAAATATTTGGCGTCCCTGCTTCAAATTTATGAGGCAAATCTGCATAAGTTGTTTTTTCGAAAGAAACCGTAGCAATCATTTCGCCTCCGCCTTGATAGGGAGGTAACTTATTGAGCCATTCTTCTTTCCCGTATAACATCCCTACTCCTGTAGGCCCACAAATTTTGTGCGCGGAAGCTACATAAAAATCGACATCTAATTCTTGAACATCTGGTTTAATATGCGGGCAAGCCTGAGCCCCATCAATTAAAACAGCTGCGCCAACCTTATGGGCTTTATCTATAATATTTTTTATAGGGTTTATCGTTCCTAAGGCATTAGAGATGTGATTTACGAAAACTAATTTTGTTTTTTTTGAGAGCAGTTTATCGTATTCATTAATTTCCAATTCGCCTAATTGGTTCATTGGAATGACTTTTAAAATAGCGCCTGTTTTTTCGCAAAGCATTTGCCATGGCACAATATTGCTGTGGTGCTCTAATGCTGAAACAATAACTTCATCACCTTCGTTTAATAATGCTTCAAATCCACTAGAAATAATATTAATACTATGAGTCGTTCCAGAGGTAAAAATTATTTCAGGTGCTTTTTTGGCATTAAAATGTTTTTGAATTTTATGTCTTGCTTCTTCGTATTTATCTGTTGCTTCTTGGCTTAAAGTGTGTACTCCTCGATGAATATTTGCATTATAATTAGTATAATAATCTACAATAACATCAATAACTTGTTTTGGTGTTTGCGAGGTAGCCGCGTTATCAAAATAGATTAAAGGTTTCCCATTCACTTTTCTTAAAAGTATAGGAAAATCTTTTCTTATGTTTTCAACTTGGAACATCTTTTTAACGCCTTCTTTAATGATCATATCCTTTTATTACATCTACCAATTACGCAATTTACCGCCCTTATTAAATTTAGATCACTAATTCGCACAAGAGACACCTTGTCTTTAAAAGGGATTAAAGATCGAAACCAATATTTATTCCCAATTTATGGGCAATTAGCTTTGTAATTCTATGTTTTAACTCAGGTATTTTTACAGAATTTAGTACGTTATTACTAAACGCATACATTAACAATGCTTTAGCTTCTTTTTTTGGAATGCCTCGAGATCGCATATAAAATAGCGCACTTTCATCTAATTGCCCTATGGTACAACCATGCGAACATTTTACATCATCGGCAAAAATTTCTAATTGCGGTTTTGTATTAATCGTTGCTTTATCGCTTAATAGTATGTTATTATTAGCTTGAAATGCATTTGTTTTCTGAGCTTCTTTTTCAACCACAACTTTACCATTAAAAACCCCTGTAGATTGGTCCCCAAAAATACCTTTATAATCTTGATGACTCTCACAATTAGGTTCAATATGGTGCACTAAAGTGTTATGATCGACATGCTGTTTATCGCCTATAATGGTAATTCCTTTCATTGTAGAATCGATGCGTTCCCCATTTTGAAAGAAGTTAAGATTATTTCTTGTTAATTTTCCTCCAAAAGAAAACGTATGCACACTACATAAACTTTCTCTTTTTTGATCAATATAGGTATTGTCTACCAAAGAGGCTTTGTGCTTGTCATTTTGTAACTTGTAATAATCGACTATTGCTCTTTTATTCGCAAAGATTTCGGTAACACTATTTGTTAAAACAGGATTGTCTGTTAAACTTTGATGGCGTTCTATAATTTGAACATGTGAATTTTCTTCAACTACAATTAAATTTCTGGGTTGGAGCATTAAAGCAACCTCATTACCTGTTGAAAAATGTACGATTTGAATGGGTTTATTTACTAACTGATTCTTAGGAATGTGAATGTACGCACCTTCTCTAGAAAATGCCGTATTTAATACCGCCAAACTATCTTTTGCCGCTATTTTATTAAAATAGTTTTCAATGATAAGTTCGTACTTAGGTTTCTCTAAGGCTGATGACATTAAGCAAACATCAATCTTATCGTGCGTGGTTTGAGATAAATGTGAAGAATACTTTCCATCGATAAATACTATTTTATAAGTATCGATGTCATGAATAAAATACTGTTTTACATCTTTGTATTCTAGTGCTTTTTCTTGTTTGGGAAAAACACTGTAGTCATGTTTTAAAATACTTTTTAACGAGGTGTATTTCCAATTTTCATCTTTTTTAGAAGGAAAGCCTTCATTTTCAAAGGTTTTAATAGCCTCACTTCTTATATCATGCACTTTCGAATCTACATTTATATGATTTTCGAAAGCTAAGAAAGACGATACTAATTTATCTTTTAATTCCATTTTTTCTTGTTGTTAGTAACTAAGTAAAATAGTCTTTCGTATAGTATTTACGCTTTACCAGATCCTATTTATACTGTGTTTATCTTGAGTAAATTTACAAGCTACTCAAAAACTAATTACTAATTTTATTATGCGTTCACCTCTTCTTTAATCCAGTCGTATCCTTTTTCTTCTAATTCAAAAGCCAACTCTTTCGTTCCTGACTTTACGATTTTGCCATCATATAATACATGAACATAATCTGGAACAATATGATCTAACAAACGCTGATAATGCGTAATTACTATTATCGCATTGTCTTTAGATTTTAACTTATTAACACCATTTGCTACTATTCGAAGTGCATCTATGTCTAAACCAGAATCTGTTTCGTCTAATATGGCTAATTTGGGTTCTAGCATTGCCATTTGAAAAATTTCATTACGTTTCTTTTCCCCTCCTGAAAACCCTTCATTTAACGAACGTGATAAAAATTTACGATCTATTTCTAGAAGCTCTGCCTTATCTCTAATTTTTTTAAGCAAGTCTTTAGCAGGCATATTATCTAAACCCTGAATTTTACGGGTTTCATTAATCGCAGTTTTTATAAAATTCGTTACAGAAACTCCAGGGATTTCTACAGGATATTGAAACGATAAGAAAATGCCTTTGTGCGCACGCTCTTCAGCAGCTAATTCATCAATATCTTCATCATCTAATAGAATTTCTCCTTTTTCAACCTCATACTCTTCTTTTCCAGCAATTACTGAGGCTAGGGTGCTTTTTCCAGAACCATTTGGTCCCATTATGGCATGTACCTCTCCAGCTTTCACCTCGAGATTGATTCCTTTTAAAATTGATTTATCTTCTACACTTGCATGCAGGTCATTTATCTTTAACATATGTTCTTAGCTTCCTATTTTTACAACTTCGTTTGCTTTTTCTCCAAGCGTTTTAACACTAATAATTTCTTTAATTTGCAAACTAAATGGCCACCCTTCTTCTCCTTTTGGTAATGGAATAATTTTTGCTCTAACCACAGCTCTAACACCATCTGTAGCTTCTTTTCTGTAAGGCGCTCCCATTTTGTAGAGTTCATGCATTTTATCATCTATTTTAACCCCATATACTTCATGGCCAGTTTGTAATACCGCAGCATCTTCATAATAAATAAATTCCCCACTTAATAATGTTAAGCCGTCTTTTTGTTTTGCTGTTTTATCTGGTCCATCTGCACCAATTATTGGTTCTTCGCTAACTGTTTTCGTTTCATTTTTACAGCTACAAAGCACTGTAATACTTAATAAAAAAATAAAAATGTGTCTTTTCATGTTAATTTGATGTATTTAGAAATTTTGGTTTAAATCTAATTTCAAGAAACTAAGTTATTTTATCCTACACTTCCCTCTAAACTTATTTCTAATAATTTTTGAGCTTCAACAGCAAATTCCATCGGCAATTTATTCAAGACCTCTTTACTAAAACCGTTAACGATTAAAGCAATTGCTTTTTCAGTATCGATACCGCGTTGATTACAATAGAAAATTTGATCTTCTCCAATTTTACTGGTTGTCGCTTCGTGTTCTATTTGGGCTTTTTTATTTTTAACTTCTATGTAAGGAAACGTATGTGCGCCACATTCATTTCCCATTAATAGGCTATCACATTGCGAAAAATTACGGGCATTATCTGCTCTTGAGTTTATTTGTACTAATCCTCTATAACTATTTTGAGATTTTCCTGCAGAAATGCCTTTAGAAATAATTGTAGACTTAGTGTTTTTACCCAAATGAATCATTTTTGTTCCAGTATCGGCTTGCTGGTGGTTGTTTGTTACCGCAATGGAATAAAACTCTCCTACCGAATTATCACCTTTTAGGATACAGCTAGGGTATTTCCATGTTACAGCACTTCCTGTTTCTACCTGCGTCCAAGAAATTTTAGCATTGGTTTCGCATAGCCCTCTTTTTGTTACAAAATTAAAAACACCTCCTTTTCCCTCAGCATTTCCAGGGTACCAATTTTGCACCGTTGAGTATTTAATTTCAGCCTCATCAAGTGCTATTAATTCTACTACTGCGGCATGTAATTGGTTTTCATCTCTACTAGGTGCTGTACATCCTTCAAGATAGCTTACATAACTTCCTTTATCTGCAATAACCAAAGTACGTTCAAATTGGCCCGTTCCTGCTTGGTTAATTCTAAAATAGGTAGAAAGCTCCATTGGGCATCGTACGCCTTTTGGAATGTAGCAAAATGAGCCATCACTAAAGACTGCCGAATTTAAAGCGGCATAAAAATTATCTTTTTGGGGCACTACGCTTCCAATATATTTCTTAACAAGTTCGGGGTGTTCTTTTATCGCTTCAGAGATGGAGCAAAATATAATTCCTTTTTCTCCTAGCGTTTTCTTAAATGTGGTAGCTACTGATACCGAATCTATTACCACATCCATAGCAACTCCAGCTAATTTTTTTTGCTCATCTAAAGAAATTCCCAACTTTTTAAAAGTGGCTAAAAGTTCTGGATCTACCTCATCTAAGCTGTCATATTTTGGTTTGCTATTGGGAGCAGAATAATAAGAGATGGCTTGAAAGTCTGGTTTTGTATACTTTACATTAGCCCATTCTGGTTCTTTTATTTTTTTCCATACCGAAAAGGCTTCTAAACGCCAATCTGTCATCCATTGAGGCTCTTCTTTCTTTTTTGAAATGGCACGAACAATCTCTTCATTTAAACCAATAGGAAAGGTTTCAGATTCTATATCTGTATAAAAACCGTATTCGTACTCTGTGGTTTTTAGTTCTTCTCTTAAGTCATCTTCTGTATACTTGCTCATTTTTTGAATTTAAAAATCAATTATAATGAAAATGATTCTCCACAACCGCAAGTACGATTAGCATTTGGATTATTAAATACAAAACCAGTTCCGTTTAATCCTCCTGAATACTCTAAGGTTGTTCCTATAAGGTACAAAAAGCTCTTTTTATCAACAATAATTTTTATACCATTATCTTGAAAGACTTTATCGCCTTCATCTTGAGTTTTATCAAATTTTAAATCATAAGACAAGCCCGAACATCCGCCGCTTTTCACACCAACTCTAACATAATCTTCGGCTGGATTAAAACCGTCGTCGTTCATAAGTTCGACCACTTTGTTTTTAGCTATTTCTGAGACTTTAATCATAAATTTCAATACTAGGATGAATCTAAATAGATGCAAATATACAATTTAAGTCCCTTTTTACCGCAGATCCTAACATTATATTTGCATATGCGCCTATTGGAGAAAACTATTAATTTATAAAGTCTGGGTTGGTGAGAAAGGAAGGATCTGAGAGTGATAAAAGAAATGCTTTTAAATCTGCTTTATCCTTATCGGTTAACCCTACGCCTCCTTCATCTACTTTTTTCATTAAAGGATCTATGGTAGGCGAACGTTTTAAACCTTCACTGTAATGATTTATAACTTCTTCTAAAGTATTAAAACGACCATCATGCATATAAGGCGCGGTATATGCCAGATTACGAATTGATGGTGATTTAAATTTCCCATTATCAATTGGGTCTCCACTTACAGCACCTAAGCCCAAGTCTGTAAAGGTTTCGTCCAATCCATTGTTATGAAAAATATTATCGGTCCATAATGGGTTATTATTATCGCCATGGCAATGAAAACAATCGCCTCTTTCTTCATCCATAAAAACATTAAAGCCATTAAGTTCCTCTGGAGTTAGGGTCAATTCTCCCAATAAATGTTTATCAAATCTTGAATTGCCTGAGATAAGTGTGCGTTCAAATTGAGCTAAGGCTCTGGCTACAAATTCTTTTGTTATGACGGTATCGTCTCCAAAAGCCTTGTTAAATAATTCGGGATAGGTTGAGCTCGCTGTTAATTTCTGAACAACGTCTCCCCAATCGGCATGCATTTCAATAGGGTTTTGCACAGGCTCTAAAGCTTGGCGCTCTAAACTTAATTGACTGCCATCCCAAGCAAAACGCTCATCAAAATTCCAAGCCAAATTAAAAAGGGGCATTGAGTTTCGATTGCCTGCATTACCATCTATACCAATACTAAACTGCGCACTATCTGTAAAAGCATTGCTTGGCGCATGGCAATTAGCACATGCCATAGAGTTGTCTCCAGATAAAATATTATCGTAGAATAGTTTTTTTCCTAAAGCAACCCCTTCAACAGTTTGAGGGTTTCCAAATGGTATGACTGGTGAAATTAATTTTTGCTCTAGTATTGTAGGAATTTTTAAGGCTAAAGGGGTGGGTACATACTTATCAACTGCTGGTTCGCTGCCAGAAGTAGGATCGTCTTTCGAACAACTCACTCCTAACAATCCAAGAATTAAAAGAGTATGTACCCAATATTTTTTCATCTTCCGTTTTTATTGCGTCACCTCACCTAAAGAAAATACATTTTGCCCATTTTCATTCATCATTTTCTGAGCGTTAGATTTCCCCATAAGCAATTGGTTATATTCGTTTAAATTCCATTCATTAGGCCCTTTAAACCACTCAGCCACATTCATTTTTACTTCTATAGCCGTATTTGCTGTTATGGCAATCGATCCTAAATTAACATCAATAAAAGTGGGTTGTTCTGGAAATGTTGGTGGGCCGTCTGGCATGTTGGGATTTACAGCTCTAATGTTATGATAATTATAGCCTTGAGTAAGTCCTGCACTGTCTCTATATTTTCCATCTAATTGCATGTAGTGATACCCACCGCCTAAGAAAGGCGGCACCGAAAAAGAAGCTGAGTTTAAATCGGCATGCGCACCATCTATGTTGTCTTCGGTTTTAAGACCATAAGTAAAAGAAACGGTATATTCTCCTGCTGGTATTTCCATTTCAGGAGTATAGCTTAAATTTTTATCGTCTGCTACATCAATTAAATTGTGACCCTCTATAACAATAGACTCTCCGCCTGCATTAGTAAAAGTAATATCTGAGATTAAATATCTAAATCGCGGTCCTATTTGAATGTCTTGTACTTCTCCTTCAAAAAGATAAGTATAATCGGTAATTTCCATATCATCTCTAGTCACTGGGGTTCCATCCCAATCATG
Source organism: uncultured Flavobacteriaceae bacterium (assembly GCA_937937185.1). Classification (GTDB taxonomy): domain Bacteria; phylum Bacteroidota; class Bacteroidia; order Flavobacteriales; family Flavobacteriaceae; genus JAHDGB01. Next base: position 5,263 of record CALDCO010000131.1, on the reverse strand, counting down.
AACAAAATTAAATGTTGCCTTAGCAACTACTGGAACTGTGACATCTGGAACTGTTATTACATCGTCTTCATCATCACTACATGATATAAATGTTATTGTAAATAACATGATTAGCATAGAAATTTTTTTCATTTTTTTCATTTAATTTTTTTACTTTATTTTTGTGAGTAAAAGGTCGCTAAAACCTTTATTTTCTGGTATTGAGCCATCATTACTAAAGCTTTCACCTACAGCAATAATAGACCCATCTTGCAATTGCACGGCGTCATAAAAGAAATCTATGTCTGAACCACCAACTGAATTTTCCCATTCTAATTCGCCATCACTACTAATTTTTATAATCCAAGCGTCGTTTTGACCTTGATTTAAAGTGGCATCGCCATCTTGGCTACGTGAACTTCCTGTTATGATATAACCTTTGTCACCGGCCTGCGCTTTTACAATTCCAGTACTGACATCGAAATCGCTACCACCATAAGATTTTTCCCATAATAATTCTCCTGAAGGTGATATTTTATTTAACCAAACATCTGCCCCACCTTTATTTAAACTCACATTGTTATCACTACTTCTCGTCACTCCTGAAACCATGTAATTCCCGTCATCTGTTTTTACAATTCCAAAAGCTTCGTCGATTTCAGTTCCTCCGTATGATCTTTCCCATTCGAGTGTTCCTGTACTAGAAATTTTTACTGCCCAGTAATCGTAAGACCCATAATTCCCAGTAATATCTACATCGACACTATCTGAGCTTCCCATAATAAGATACCCATTATCTTCTGTTTCTATCATACTTTCAGGAGTGTCACTAAAATTTCCGCCATAGAATTTACTCCATTCAATTTCTCCAGCATCACTAAGTTTTATCCCCCAGTAGTCTCCTCCAGCATGCGCATTTGCGTTACTACTAAACGTATTTCCTTCACCGCCAGAAGCAGTAACATCTAATACTCCTACTATAAAATAGCCACCAACTGAAGATTCTAATACGGAAAATCCTTTGTCTGATCCTATGAAGCCAAAAGTTTTATTCCAAGAAATATTCCCCATAGGGTCAAGTTTTATAACCCAATAATCGTCATTTCCTAAATTATCAGGGTTTCCAGACACATCGCCATCCATACTAAAACTAGAGCCTATTACGATATAGCCCCCGTCTTTTGTTTGAATAATGTCATTGGCTCTATCGTTGTCTGACCCGCCGTAGGTTTTGTTCCATTCTAAAGTATTTTGAGCACTAAATTTCATTAACCAATAATCGTGACTTTCGTCTGTTTTATCTGTTATATCACCATCCATGCTTTGGGTGAATCCTAAAACAGCATAGCCGCCATCTAAAGTACTAATAATAGATCTGGCACTCTCGTTTTTGGTGCCTCCATATGTTTTTGTGAAGTCTATAGTACCAGAATTAACAGGCCCTGTTACATCTGGCTCTTCATTTTGAATTGAGTTTATGTTTGCAGGAATGTCTACAGAACATCCTAATAACATTAAAGCACAAACAAAAGCAACAATTTTAATATTTTCCTTTTTCATAATCGCAATCATTTTTTAATATAAAAGTAACTAATTTTTAATTAATTACTTTTTCGAACAATAAACAACCCCTTTTCAATATCGCTAATGACTATATTTCCACTAGAAAAATACGGATAGACACTCCAGACTCCATTAAAATCAGGATTATTGTCTTCAGGATAGGTATCGAAAAAACCTACTTCATTCATTGGATTAACTTCTGATTCTATGTTGGAGACATCTAATACGCGTAATCCCGCTCTATAATTGGCCAAGTAGTACTTGTTTCCTCTTGTATAGCCATTATGATCTATAGCAGCAGTGGTTCCAAAATATGTTCCTGATAGCACTGGGTTATCCAAATCACTAAAATCAAAAGCTAAGGTTTTAGTATTAAACCCAAAATCTAGTTCATCAACCTCATCACCAACAATAAAATAGCGTTGGTCTTCTGTAAACCATCCTTGATGAGGAAAAGCGGATTGAGGGTAGCTAAATCGGCTTAATTCTACAACACTTGCTTTATTAGTAACGTCTAAAATTACTATTTCGTCTGTATTGCCATGACTTCCAACATAAATTTGCTTTCCATTATGCTCCACATCTGGCCCATTATACGTAATTACCTGTGCATCATGACTATATCCGGTTTCAGAATAACCTCCAAGAGAAACAGGATTCATTGGATTTGATAGGTCTACAAATGTGGGTCCGCCTGCGAAAGTATTACAGCCTACTAAATAAGCTATAGCCTCTGATTCGTTAATAACAATATTGTGACAGCTTTCTACTCCTGTGAATACCGTATCTGGATTAAAAACAGTAGGAGGATTAGGCACGGTTCTCAATCGCGTTAAGTCGAATACTTGCATGCCGTGAGCGCCAACATTATCGGCAACGATAAATGCATAATTATTATATACTTTAATATCGCGCCAAGCACTATCTCCAGTTTCAGAGTTAATACGCCCTAAAACCACTGGTTCAATTGGATTAGATAAGTCTACAAAAGCGGTACTATTTGAAGTTCCAACAATAGCATACTCTTTTAAAGTTGTTGGATCTGTCCATCCCCACACATCGCTCCCACTTGGCTCTCCAAGATCTGAAGCTAAGTCTGTTAAAGGAATGTGAGATAATAAATCATAGCCTTTACAGGGATATTCTCCAGCCATTCCGTTTTCACAGAAAAAAAGTGGAGTAACACTTTCACAAGCGTCACCCACTCCATTATTATCAATATCTTGCTGATTTGTATTGGCAGTGTTAGGACAATTGTCTATTGCATTAGCTATGCCATCACCATCATTGTCGTTCGGGTCACTACCGTCACAGACATCACCTACTCCATCATTGTCTGTATCTTCCTGATTAGGATTTGCAATCGCTATACAATTGTCAATCGTATTTAAGATGCCATCATTATCATCATCTAAAGAAACAGGATCTACAGGATCTATGCCATTATCATTATTTTTACAACTAGTAATGGCTACTATAAGTACGACAGTAATTATCCATTTCGTTTTTTTAAAATATTTATGATAATGCCATTTCATTCATCTTAATATCTCCTATCCTAGTTTAGCACTAGTTTTTTAGTCACTTTATCATTTATCTTAACCAAATATATTCCTTTAGAATGGCTTGCCATTGGTATCGTAAATGTATTTTGGTTTATATCTGCTTTTTTGAAAATGTTTTGTCCTAATACATTGAATACCTCAACAGATTCTACCACATTCGCCTCAGAAGCCTTTATTACAGGGTTAGAAGACGTAGGGTTTGGTGTAAGTGTAAATATGGTTTGATCGATACTCGTATCATCTACACTTAAGGTATTACTTTTTCTAACCACAAACAAACCATCTTCTATATTACTTAAAAGGATGTTCCCACTTTTAAAGTAAGGATACACACTCCATACACCATTAAAGCTAGCATTGTTGTTTCTTGGATAGCTATCAAAGAATCCTACTTCTTTTAAAGAATTATTAGATGACCCGCCTACGTTATCAAGTCCTAAAACTCTCATACCTGCTGTGTAATTCGCTAAGAAATACTCGTTTCCTTTTACATAACCATTATGGTCGATTGCCTTAGTGGCACCAAAGAATGTATTTCTTAAAACTGGTCGATCTAAATCTCTCATATCAAAAACTAGCGTTTTGGTATTAAACCCATTACGCTGCTCATCTAGCTCATCACCTAATATAAAATAACGTTGGTCCTCAGTAAACCATCCTTGGTGCGTATACCCCCGTTGAGAGTATCCTATATTGCCTAAAAGTCTTGGTCTAGATTTATCAGTAACATCTGCTACAATTACCTCGTTTTCGTTACTTCCAATATATATTTCTTTTCCAGCATGTTCTCTATCTGGCCCGTTGTAAGTAATTACTTGAGCATCGTGCGAGTAGCCTTTACCTCTATATTCTCCAACCATTCTAGGATTTTTTGGATCTTTAATATCTATAAATATTGGCCCGCCACCATTAGTGCTTCTACAACCTACTAAGTAAGCAATACCTTCACTTTCGTTAATAACGATATTATGACATGCTCCAGCTCCTGTATATCTGGCATCTGCATCAAAATTTCTTGGATTTGTTACAGTTCTTAATCTTTTTAAATCGAAAACTTGCATCCCATGATTGTTTGCTTCAGACACGATGAAAGCGTGATCTCCATAAACTTTTACATCTCGCCATGAAGAATCTCTTGTTGCGGTTGGGAGCTTTCCTAAATAAACAGGATTAATTGGGTCTGTTACGTCAACAAATGCCGTAGCACTAGTTAAACACATGATAGCATATTCTTTTCCCGATGTAGGATCTGTCCATCCCCAAATATCATTACCACGTTTCCCTGTAGCCCCAGATAAGGTTCGAACGTTTATATTGGACATAAAATCGTAATCGTTGCAAGGATAATTTCCTGCCATGCCATTAACACATGGTCTCATTTGTGCAAATACGCTTCCTTGAAGAAATAGGCAAAGCATTAAAAAAGAAATATAATTTTTCATCATTATTAAATTTTAGTAAAATGGTTTTATTCGTTTACGAAATTAGCAGAAAAACTGATATGAATACGTATTTTTTGTTAAAAATTTATTTTTTTCTACAAAAGGACATAATATTCGGATAAGATACTATCAAACAATATAATTATGATAAAAGACTCTATGAAATTCAACCAAATATTTTAATACTGACGTAATGATTTGCGTTTGAAAAACGTTGGTCTCACACTGTTCTAATCGATTATTTATGGTTGTTTTAAATTCAAAAAATTTATATGATTTTTAAACCATTTCTTTAAAAAGAAAACTAAATTATAGTGTCTTGAGTACTGTTGATTTTTGAGACAACTTAATTTTAATGCTTAAAGCACATACTGTTTTTAGCTAGTATGTTTGAGACGTTAAACAACATTTTGTTAGAGACAACCCAAATTGCTCAATGCATCTATTTCTCTAAGGTAGAAAAATTATCCACTGTTTTCATATCTTTCACTTTATAAACAGTAGCAACATTATTTACTGTTTTCTCCAGGCTCTCAGGAGTTACAATGGCATTATCGTATTCTACCATAGCCAATTCGTTTTTAAAATCTACAATTGCATGTTTCACCCCTTCCATTTTAGCTATTCGCTTTTCTATGGTTTTAGCACAACCCATGGCACAGGTCATCCCTTCTATTTTAAATTCGGCTTTTGCAAAAGTAGCATTAGGATTAA
>CALDCO010000130.1 GCA_937937185.1 uncultured Flavobacteriaceae bacterium | reverse complement strand
TCCGCTTTATTGAACATAGCAGTTTCAACCAAAGTATTTCCACAATAATGCATATTAAGCGTAAATGACATTGTAGAGAATAACACTACAAAAGCCATTGCCAAAGACATTATTTGATGGAATATTTGTTTCATATTGATTGCGAAGTTACGAAATTTTGAAATGACAGTAATTAATTAACAAGAGTTTAAGTATTCTGTAATAGTAATTACAGTCAAAAACCACTAATTCATTTCAAATTAAATAAATTTATAAAAAAGATCAATTTGTTGTACCTATGTTGTACCTGAACAAAAAAAGCTCCTCAAAATTGAGAAGCTTTTGTCTACGATAACGCAGTTTAAAATGTGCGGGAGAAGAGACTCGAACTCTCACACCTCGCGGCACCAGATCCTAAGTCTGGCGTGTCTACCAATTCCACCACTCCCGCATTTTAATATTTTAATAACTTTTTCTTGCCTAATTCCTAAGTCTAGCGTGTCTACCAATTCCACCACGCCCGCTTAATATTTCTTTAAAACAGGTTTGCCAATTGCTAAATTACATTGCGTTATTTTTGAATAACCGTTGCGTTCTAAAGAATAAGAGGGTGCAAATATAAACAATACTTTCAATATTCAAACAACTCTGTATCATAAAAATATCACCCTTGTTTTTGTACCTTTACTTGAATATAAAAAAATCACTATGCAGAACTTAAAAAAGTACATAAACGAACATAAAGATCGTTTTATAAATGAACTCATTGAATTACTAAAATTCCCATCGATTAGTGCCGACTCAACTTATAAAGAAGCGGTTATTAAAACCGCAAAAGCTGTTGCCGACCGCCTAGATGAAGCAGGCTGCAAAAAAGTAGAATTATGTAAAACCGAGGGTTACCCAATAATTTATGCAGAAAAAATTATAGATCCTAAATTACCAACCGTTTTGGTTTATGGACATTACGATGTGCAACCTCCAGACCCTATTAATTTGTGGACTTCTCCACCTTTTGAACCTGTAATTAAAAAAACAGACCTACACCCTCAAGGTGCTATATTTGCCAGAGGCGCTTGTGATGATAAAGGGCAAATGTATATGCACGTTAAAGCTTTAGAGTATATGATTTCGGAAAACGAATTGCCTTGTAACGTTAAATTTATGATTGAAGGCGAAGAAGAAGTGGGAAGCGTTAATCTCTCAAAATATGTAAAAGCGCATCAAAAAAAATTAGAGAATGATGTTATTTTAATTTCAGATACTGGAATGATTGCTAATGATGTCCCTTCAATTACAACAGGACTGCGCGGTTTAAGTTATGTAGAGGTAGAAGTTACTGGCCCCAATCGCGACCTACACTCTGGATTGTATGGCGGAGCTGTAGCGAATCCTATTAATGTATTAACAAAAATGATTGCCTCACTTCATAATGAAAATAACCATATTACTATTCCTGGTTTTTATGATCATGTAGAAGAATTATCTAAAGGAGAACGAGAACAAATGGGAAAAGCGCCATTTTCATTAAACGATTATAAGGATGCCTTGGCTATTGAAGCCGTTTATGGTGAGAAAGGATATACTACTAACGAGCGTAACTCAATAAGACCCACATTAGATGTTAATGGCATTTGGGGTGGTTATACCGGAGAAGGGGCAAAGACAGTCATTGCTAGTAAAGCTTATGCAAAAATATCAATGCGTTTAGTACCGCATCAAAATTGGGAAACGATTACCACACTTTTTAAAAATCACTTTGAAAATATCGCTCCTAAAGGAGTTACTGTAAAAGTAATACCTCATCATGGCGGGCAGGCTTATGTCACCCCAATAGATAGCATAGGTTACCAAGCCGCCTCTAAAGCCTATGAAGCAGCTTTCGGAAAAACACCTATTCCGCAAAGAAGTGGCGGAAGCATTCCAATCGTTGCTTTATTTGAAGACGTTTTAAAAAGTAAAACCATTCTAATGGGTTTTGGCTTAGATAGTGATGCCATACATTCTCCTAATGAGCACTTTGGCATTTGGAATTATTTAAAAGGTATAGAGACTATTCCGCTTTTTTATAAATATTTTAGCGAATTATCTAAATAAAATACCTTGCACTTTTAGAATAATAATATTATCTCTACGTTTGTAAAATTTAAATTAGATTTTAATGCAATTAATCTATGAAGGAATAAAAAACTTAAGAGCTATTTATAGAGGATGAAATACAAAAAAAATGACCATGTTAGTTTTCCTTTTAAAATCTGTTACTTGCTTATCATTCACTATCGTCTATAGTATAGTGTATAAAAAACATGCAGACTTAGCATTAATTATTCATCAATGAAAAAGCGTTTTATACTCATGAAAACAAAAACATCCAAACGATCGACGCTAAAGAGAACCTTATTATTAAGCCCTGTATTAGGTCTCTTGTTTTTTAGTTTTAGTAGTTTTAATGAAGTTGAAAAAGCGGTAAACCCAGAAAAAAACCAACATGAGGAAAATAGTGTGCCATGGGGAGTAAAACTCAAATCACTAAAAACGAATGAGTTAAAAAACAACCGTACAGACGAACTTAACAAAATGCAAAACGCATTTAATCTTCGAAAAGGTTTGTTACCAACAATTAATGATAAAGTGTGTGATAATTGCACAATGACCATGTCTAGAAATGAACTTAAATCTCTTAAAATAGCGACTAATAAAAATCGAAAAATTACTCAATTTAAAATTAAATTCCCTAAAGGAGAGATTGTTACAATTGAAGGCAACACCTTTAATGAGGAAATAAAAACCAAATTGTATTTGTTAAACTATGGGGAAAAACTAACCCTTTTTGGGCTTAAGAGTAAAAATAAAAGTCTTAATTCCAAGATCACTATTGCTCTAGTTAGAACGCGTCTTCAAAGTAATGCGCATGTATATAAAGTGAGTAAAAATGTTATTACACAAGGGCAAACTCCAGGGAACCTCCATTCCATATCTAAATCAATCACTAAAGGCAAATTCAACGAAACGCATAAAAACGATAGTGTCGCTTCGAAAATCTCTCATTTCCCTTTACCAGTACCGGCTATGCATTCTAAATCTAGAAAATCACCTATAGATCACATTATTTCTATGTCTAAAAGAGG
>CALDCO010000129.1 GCA_937937185.1 uncultured Flavobacteriaceae bacterium | reverse complement strand
GGATTTAGAATGAAAAAGCCGTCAAATTGAGTGATTTTTCAAAGTGAAACGAAGAAAAATTGTATCGAAATTAGGCTTTTGATTGAAAATTAACCAGTCTTCGATACCATTTTCTATCGAAAATCACTCAGACTGATGTACATTTTCTTATGTCCAACTCAAGTTAATAACTAAGCAAAAATAATTGTTTTAATTTAATTTATAATAGATATGCTGTTTATCGCTATTCGGTCCCGAAGTCGGGATATTTTAGAATCGCATTATGCTTATCGACAAAAGATTTATAAATTATCGCCTTTAATTTATTAGCTTATTCATGTACTTGTACAACTCCCCTTTTGTGATTACGGCACCTTGTTGTATGAGTTTAAATTTATCCAAATGCGAATCGTTAGAATACTCTTTTTTAGCTTGTACGAATTCCACATCGTCATTCATTAAATTATTTCGTAACCAGTTAAAACCTGCTTTGGTGGTTAAATCTTCTCCATTTTTAATGCTTATGCCAATAAGATGCATGTGCTTTTCATTTAAAGCAAACAAATGTATATTTTTTGGGGAAATGTGTTCTAAGTATTTTACTTGGTTTAGCGCGCCTTCCCAAATTAAATCGCTAAAAACATCTAATTCTATTTCTGCCAATTCGGGTTTATTCGCTTTTAAATTTGTCCATTCTTCAGCAGTAATCGATTGTGTTGCTAAAAAATTTATAAATTCTTGATGCAATTCTTCAAACTGTTCTTTTGTGAGTCTGGAGTATTTCATTTTATATCTCTTATTTTTATAAAGGGAAAATGCTTACCAAAACGGATTCATGAAAAACATACTATTTATTGAAACCTTCTAAAAGTATCTTATTTATCATAATGTCTCATCGAGCGTAGTCGAGATGTTTATTTATAATAATTATGATGATAAATAGTTCTCGTCTCGACGCTTCTGAAGCGCTCGAACAAACAATAAAATACTCTTAGTTATCTCTTTATTATGATACGCTTTCTCAAATACAGTTTCACTAAAAAAACCGTCTAGAATCGAATCTAAACGGTTTTAATATGTTGTTAAAATTAAAATTATGCTTGTGGCACTACTTCAAATTCTAAATCTATCGATACTGTTCTGTGTAAACGAACGGTCGCATTATACTTTCCTAAACGTTTCACATTTCCACCTTGTACGGTTATGAATTTTTTATCGATTACTTGACCTTGTTTTTCTAAAGCCTCAGCAAGATTAATGTTGTTTACAGAGCCAAATAATTTATCGCCTGTTCCTACCTTTGAAGCTATTTTAAGTTCTAAACCTTTAATCGCTTCAGCTACAACATTAGCATCATCAATTATTTTCTTTTCTTTGTAGGCGCGTTGCTTTAAATTTTCTGCTAACACTTTCTTAGCCGATACTGTTGCTAAAATTGCTTGCCCTTGAGGAATTAAAAAGTTTCTACCATAACCGTTTTTAACCGTTACAACATCGTCTTTAAAGCCTAAATTTTCAACATCTTGTTTTAATATAAGTTCCATTGTAATGATCGTTAATTATTTTAATAAATCGGCTACATAAGGTAACAACGCTAAATGACGTGCTCTTTTTACCGCTACAGATACTTTTCTTTGGTATTTTAATGAGGTTCCTGTTAAACGTCTTGGTAGTATTTTACCTTGCTCGTTAATAAAACCTAATAACCAATCTGGATCTTTATAATCGACATATTTAATACCAGATTTTTTGAAACGACAGTACTTTTTATTCTTGTTGGTTTCAATATTTAAAGGTGTTAAATATCTAATTTCACCTTCTTTTTTTCCTTTTGATTGCTGCTCTATTGTAGACATAACTTATGCTTTTATTTTTAATTTAGCTCTTCTTCTCTCTGCCCACGAAATCGCATGCTTGTCTAAAGAGACCGTTAAGTAGCGCATAAAACGCTCGTCACGTCTAAACTCGACTTCTAAAGGGTTAATCACTTCTCCGTTTACTTGATATTCGAATAAATGATAAAAGCCACTTTTTTTGTTTTGAATGGGATAAGCTAATTTTTTAAGCCCCCAATTTTCTTTGGATACCATCTTTGCTCCTTTAGAAACAAGAAAATCTTCGTATTTCTTTACTGTTTCCTTTATCTGATCTTCAGATAAAACGGGATTTAAGATGAAAACAGTTTCGTAATGATTCATAAAAATCTATTTTAATTGTTAAAAATTTGGCTGCAAAAATAACTATTTTTATCTTATACTACAAGTTTATCGACCTAAAAAGTGTAACCTTCGACCAAAGTGTTAATCTCCTGTTAAAAAAACTCTTTGCCGATGTTTTTTGGTTTTTAACCGATTTTTTTGTAACATTGTCGATAACTTAACCTAAAAATGTAAATAAGGCTATGACTTTAAATTGTGTAGTAGTAGACGATTCAGCAATCCAGAGGTTGTCTATAGTAAAATTGATTGAAAATAATAATTCGCTTAATTTAATTGCAGAGTACAGTAGTGCTCTGGAAACTAAAAATGGATTAAATACTCATAAAGTAGATCTTATCTTCTTAGACATTGAGATGCCGGTATTAAACGGTTTCGAATTATTAGATGTGCTTAATAACAAACCGCAGATAATTTTTGTGACGGGTAAAACGGAATATGCTTTTAAAGCATTTAATTACGATGCTACAGATTATTTGCAAAAACCAATTACTCGAGAACGTTTTAATTCTGCTGTAGAAAAAGCCCTAGAACAGCATAAATTAAAATTAGATTTTAACGAGACTGAAGGTGAACACATCTTCGTTAAGAGTAATTTAAAAAAGCGTAAAGTGTATATTAGAGACATTAAATGGATCGAAGCACTTGGTGATTATGTAAAATTAGTAACTGAAGAAAGTTCTTTAGTAGTGCTCTCTACAATGAAAGCTTTTGAAAGTGAATTACCTGAAGGAAAATTCTTAAGAATTCATAAATCGTATATCGTTAATTTAGACAAAGTAGATCGTTTTAACAGTAAAAATGTTGAAGTGGGCGCTTACGAAATACCTTTAAGTAGAAATAAAAAGACCTTATTAGTTGATGCCTTAAATAATATCTAATATTCTTTAAGAAAACATTAACCTGTTTTTAAAGTCCTAACTTATAAAGAAAGTCTGTACAATATAATAGTTGAACAGGCTTTTTTTATTTAACGGCTGGGCAAATAGATTTAACAAAGTGCTTTTACGTTGGCGACATCCTTTATAAAATTTACCTAGCTGATGCTTATCTCGTAATATCGAAAATACGTGAGCTGAGATCCTAAAATATCCCAAAACTTCGGGACAGCATGACGCTAAAACGCTTCGTTTTTTCTCCTAAAGTCAAATGCATGACCCAAAATTAAACTTACTGGCTTAAATCTCTCCGTACTTTGAAGTTTCACCTAGACATTATAGTTCTGATTTAAAATGCATTTTAAACATTAGCATTTACTACTTCTTCTATTTCACTAATAATTTTATTAGCCAAATTATCGGCTACTTCTTGAGTTTTTGCTTCAGTATATATTCTAATTATTGGCTCCGTATTACTTTTTCTAAGGTGTACCCAATTTTCAGCAAAATCAATTTTAACCCCATCAATAGTAGTTAATTTTTCATTAGTATATTTATTTTTCATATGCTCTAAAATAGCATCTACATCTAAGTTTGGCGTTAATTGTATTTTCTTTTTACTCATAAAATAACTTGGATAGCTAGCTCTTAATTTGCTTACTGGCATTCTTTTTTCAGCTAAAAGACTTAAAAATAAGGCCACTCCTACAAGCGCATCTCTACCATAATGTAATTCTGGGTAAATTATACCGCCATTACCCTCCCCGCCAATTACTGCATTATTTTTTTTCATTAAGGCGACGACATTTACCTCTCCAACAGCACTCGCTTCATAGTGTCCGTTATGCGCATTAGTCACATCACTTAAAGCGCGGGTAGAACTCATATTACTTACTGTATTTCCTTTTGTTTTGCTTAATACATAATCTGCACAAGCCACTAGCGTGTATTCTTCACCAAACATCTCTCCATTTTCATCCATAAATGCCAAACGATCTACGTCTGGATCTACAACAATTCCAAAATCGGCTTTAACGTCTTTTACGGCATTAGATAAATCGGTTAAATGTTCTTTAAGCGGCTCAGGATTATGTGGAAAATGTCCATTAGGCTCACAATACAATTCTACAGCATCAACACCTAATCGCTCTAATAACCTTGGTATGGCAATACCTCCTGTAGAATTCACACCATCAACGACTACTCTAAATTTCTGATCTTCGATTGCTTTTTTATCAACTAATTCTAAGTTTAAAACCTCATCGATATGTAAATCAATATAAGCGGCATTAATCGTTATTTTCCCCAAACTGTCTACCTCGGCAAAATCCATTTCATTAGACTCAGCAATCTTTAATATTTTAGCGCCTTCAACGGCATTTAAAAACTCCCCTTTAGCATCTAATAATTTAAGCGCATTCCATTGTTTAGGATTATGGCTAGCCGTTAAAATAATGCCACCATCGGCATGTTCCATAGGCACCGCAACTTCAACGGTAGGGGTTGTAGATAAGCCTACATCAACAACATTAATACCTAAACCTACTAAAGTATTCATTACTAAATTCTGAATCATTTCTCCCGAAATCCTAGCATCTCTACCAATAACTACTCGATAATTTTCTTTCTGCCTTTGAGATTTTAGCCAAGTACCATAAGCTGCAGCAAATTTAACAGTATCTATTGGGGTTAAATTGTCTCCTACTCGACCACCTATTGTGCCTCTAATTCCTGATATTGATTTTATTAATGTCATAATTATATGTCGCTTTTTATTGGCAACAAATATACCATTTCAAAATAGTATTTCTTTAATCATAATTCGTAAATTCACCAGATGAATTTTTTAGCACATATTTACCTCTCTGGAAATAACAAATCTATAACCATAGGTAATTTTATTGCCGATGGTATAAGGGGCAAAGACTATGAGATTTACGCTAAAGACATACAAACAGGTATTTTATTACACCGCGAAATAGATACTTATACAGATGCACATAAAACCGTTAGGTTAAGTACCAAAAGGTTACACAAAAATTACAGCCATTATTCTGGGGTTATTGTTGATATTTTATACGATCATTTTTTAGCAAAAAACTGGTCTCACTACTCCCAGATACCGCTAGCAGCTTATATCGATGATTTTTATGATACTCTAGAAGATCACTTCGAGATTTTACCTCAACGCATTAAGCAAATGATGCCTTATATGATTGCCGATAATTGGTTATTAAGCTATGCCTCTATTGATGGAATAACTAAAGTTCTAGAAGGTATGAATCGCCGTACAAAAAATAAGTCGAAAATGAATTTAGCAGTAAATGAACTTCAAGAATTTTATAATGAATTTGAAACCGAATTCACTCATTTTTTTGATGATCTTATTGCTTTTTCAACAGAAAAATTAAAACAAATACAAGGATTATAATGTCGCTTATTAATTTATTATTCGTCTTTACAAAAACAAAACTGATGAAAAAACGATTGCTTTTAATACTTATTATACTTACCACTTTTAGCTGTAAAAAATCCCTTGAAAAAACAGTAAAGAAAAAGGAAATAGGGCTAATTACAAAAAATGCAATGGTGGTTTCGGCGCGTGTTGAAGCTTCAAAAATAGGAAGTGCCATTATGGAACAAGGTGGAAATGCTTTTGATGCCATGATGGCCACAGAACTTGCGCTAGCTGTTGCTTATCCTTATGCAGGAAATATAGGCGGTGGCGGATTTATGGTTTATCGCAAAAACGATGGAACAATTGGTGCTTTAGATTACAGAGAAAAAGCTTCTAAAAAAGCAACGAAAGACATGTATTTAGACACTTTAGGAAATGTGATTCCTAATTTAAGCACACGAGGGGCAATGGCTATTGGGGTACCTGGCACTGTGGCTGGTGTTTTTGCTTGCCATAAGCGGTTTGGGAGCTTGCCAATAGATAAAATTTTAGACCCTGTTATTGCCTTAGCAAGAAAAGGGGTGGTCGTGACTAAAAAACAAGAAAAAAGACTAATAGAAAAACGCAACGATTTTCTTGAAGTAAATAAAGACACCATTTTACTGGCTAAAAACTGGAAAGAAAACGACACCATTAAATACAATAATTTAGCTGAAACGCTTACCAGAATAAAAAACAATGGTCCTGATGAGTTTTACAAAGGCAAAACCGCTAAGCATTTGGCCAAATTTATTCAAGACAACGGAGGAATTATCACCGTTGAAGATTTGGCGGCTTATGAAGCCAAATGGCGCAAACCCATCACTTTAAATTATGATGGTTTAAGAATTATTTCAATGTCACCGCCATCTAGCGGCGGTATTGCCTTGGCGCAAATATTAAAAAGTATTGAAGCTTTTAACTTGCCTGAATACGGCCATAATTCGGTTAAAGCCATTCAAGTAATTACTGAAGCTGAACGCCGAGCTTATGCCGATAGAAGTTTTTATTTAGGCGACCCCGATTTTGTTACCGTTCCGCAGGATCAATTAATTAGTGCCAGTTATCTAAAAGGCAGAATGGACGATTTTTCTTTTGATAAAGCAACACCTTCGGCTAACGTCTCGCATGGGTCGGTTCAAATTGTAGAAAGCCATGAAACCACTCATTATTCTATTGTCGATCAATTTGGAAATGCAATATCGGTAACCACCACACTTAACTCTGGTTATGGTTCTAAACTTTACTCTAGCGAATTGGGATTTTTTCTTAATAATGAAATGGACGATTTTTCTAGCAAACCTGGCGTTCCAAATGTTTATGGTTTAATTGGTGCTGAAGCGAATAGCATCGTACCAGAAAAACGCATGTTAAGCTCCATGACGCCCACCATAGTAGAAAAAGATGGTAAGTTATACATGTCTGTTGGTACACCCGGAGGCTCTACTATTATCACTTCTGTACTACAAACCATTTTGAATGTTCATGAGTTTAAAATGAGCATGCAGGATGCGGTGAATGCACCGCGCTTTCACCACCAATGGTTGCCCGATGTTATTATGATGGAACCCAATTCCTTTCCCAGAGAAACGGTTAATGCTTTACAACAAAAAGGATATACTATAAATGAAAAAGATGCTCCAGTTATAGGAAAAGTAGATGGTATTTTAGTGCGCCCAGATAGCACACTTGAAGGTGGCGCAGATTATCGCGGTGATGATAGAGCGATTGGATTTTAATGGAGTTAATGTATGCAATGATGAAAATTCATGACAGACTTTAACGTATTATTATTAACGAATTTTAAATTACAAAAGTAAAGTTAGCCCATTCCTCACTTGTCTGCCAGTTATTGAGTTTAAAAAATTAGCGCTAACAATCAGTTAGTTAAGTTATAAAATTTGTGATTTGACCGCACTAATTGTGTCAAATGCTACATGTCAGAGTCATCAAAACCAAAGGGGATTCTAAATTCGTGTGGGCATATCAATATCTAAAAGATAAATACCTTATCGTTAAGCACATTGGTTCGGGTGCTACCCAACAGTAGATAACCGCTCTATTAGAAATGGCCAAAGTTTTTATAGCAGACCATACTAAGCAAATCTATTTAATGATAAAATAGACCTGTCAGGTTTTTGAAACCTGACAGGTCTTAATTAGTCAATATATTTACTTGGGGTATTATTACACGTTTTTATATAATGTCCTTAGAGCACTGCAGCATCATATAGGCCAAAAAAAAGGAAATTAGAGTGCAAAATGTGTATTTTACAGGTAAAAGAATAATTCAATACGATAAAAATAGACCTGTCGGGTTTCAAAAACCTGACAGGTCTTAATTAGTCAATATATTTACTTGGGGTCTTATT
>CALDCO010000128.1 GCA_937937185.1 uncultured Flavobacteriaceae bacterium | reverse complement strand
ATCGGTATCACTAGACGCTTTAGGGTTTTTAAAATGATTTGCCAAAAGCGGTAAGATAGACGATGGAAAGATTTTTGGGTTTAAAAATGGCAACATTAAATGTTGAAAGGTCTGTTTCCACTCTTTACCATGAGGTTTAATAGGTTTCCCAAAATTTTTATACGCTTCAAAATGCGCTATTTCGTGAATGAGCGTGATTAAAAACCGAAAGGCGTTAAGATTTGCATTTACCGTTATTTGATGTTTTCCATTGGGCAATTGCCTGTAATCCCCATGCCTGGTTTTGCGTTCTTTCTTTATTACAATAGTCAAATTTTCATGCTCCAAAAGTGCTAACACTCTGGGCAATGCTGCCGAATTTATATGCGGTTTAAGTAACTCATACATCGTTACAAAAATAATAGAAACAAATTTTTAATTGACGCCTTATTTCTAAATAATCGAATTAATTCCTTTAAAGTTTTGATTACAACTTACTTTTATTGAAATTTGCGTAAAGAACTTTAGGGGTGTTCCTTGTGTATTAAGGAACTGAGAAAAACCCTTTGAACCTGATGTGGTTAGTACCAGCGAAGGGAAAAGTTATAAAGTACAGGCTAAGATGTATTTACTACCTTTTATTTTAGGTCTATTTCTTTTCTAGAACGGGTCTAATTTTTCAAAGCTTTTTCTACTCCTAATTTTAGATTTTAATTTAGAATGATGACCATTATACTTAATGACAATGCAATCACTATTGATGAAAACTTCAATGTCTTGCAATTATTACAGAAAGTTAAATCGCCTATAAATGGCATTGCAGTAGCTATAAATAATGAAATAGTGCCTCAGCATACTTGGGGAAGTGTTCAATTAAAACCCGATGACAAATTATTAATCATACAAGCCACACAAGGGGGGTAAAATAGGCATGAGGGATTAGGCTATAGGAATTAGTGAAACCTCAAAACCATTGTCAATTGTTAAAAAATGCAACATCAAAGAAACCAATACCTAATGCAGAATGCCGAATACCGAATGCTGAATACCGAATGCTGAATACCGAATGCCTAATACCGAATAAAGAATGCTGAATACCTAATACCGAATACCTAATACCGAATGCCTAATACCGAATGCCTAATACAGAATACCTAATAACGAATACCGAATGCCGAATACAGAATACAGAATACCGAATGCCTAATACCGAATTTAAGTAAGAATGAATAATTTGAGCTTTAATCAATTTATAAGCAAATAATAATATTAATTAATTTGGAATAAGATATCTAAGGAAGGGCAAATCCAAAGATCAAGAAATCCAAAAATCTAATACATCGAAAACAAATATGAAGACAAAAGATACCGCGCCAAAAGCGAATACCATTTCTAGACAGCCTTTCCCTAATTCAAAAAAGATTTATGTTCAAGGAGAACTTCACCCACAAATAAAAGTGGCGATGCGAGAAATTTCTTTAAGTGATACCAAAAACTCGATGACAGGAAAATTAACGCCAAATGAACCTGTAACGGTTTATGATACCTCTGGGCCTTACACCGATCCTAATAAGGCTATAAATATTCATGCCGGAATTGAAAGGATTAAAGAAGAATGGATCATGAGCCGTGGTGATGTTGAACAATTAGACGGTTTCTCTTCTAAATATTGTAACGAAAGATTGAATGACAAATCCCTAGATCATATGCGTTTTTCGCTTTTAAAAACCCCATTACGCGCTAAAAAAGGAAAAAATGTAACGCAATTGCATTACGCCAAAAAAGGCATTATTACGCCAGAAATGGAATACATCGCTATTCGTGAAAACCAGCGCATCGATGAAATGACAGCAATTAGAAAGCAACATAAAGGCGAGCATTTTGGTGCAGCAATACCAGAGAAAATAACACCTGAGTTCGTGCGTTCGGAAGTGGCTAGAGGACGTGCAGTAATTCCTTCGAATATTAATCACCCTGAAGCCGAACCTATGATTTTAGGACGTAATTTCTTGGTAAAGATTAATGCAAATATTGGAAACTCTGCCGTCACATCATCGATTGAAGAAGAAGTAGAAAAAGCCGTTTGGGCTTGTCGTTGGGGTGCCGATAATATTATGGATTTGTCTACTGGTGAAAATATACACGAAACCCGTGAGTGGATTATACGTAACTCTCCAGTTCCTGTGGGAACGGTTCCTATTTATCAGGCTCTAGAAAAAGTAAATGGTGTCGCTGAAGACTTAACATGGGAAATTTTTAAAGACACATTAATAGAGCAAGCCGAGCAAGGTGTCGATTATTTTACCATACATGCAGGTGTTTTATTACGCTATGTGCCCATGACAGCAAAACGCGTGACTGGAATCGTCTCTCGTGGTGGCTCTATTATGGCGAAATGGTGCTTGGCACATCATAAAGAAAGTTTCTTGTATACGCATTTTGAAGACATATGCGAAATATTAAAACAATACGATGTGGCCTTTTCTTTAGGCGATGGCTTACGCCCAGGCTCTGTAGCTGATGCTAATGACGAAGCACAATTTGCAGAATTAGAAACTCTTGGAGAATTAACTCAAATTGCTCGTAAGCACGAAGTGCAATGTTTTATTGAAGGCCCAGGGCATGTGCCCATGCATATGATAAAAGAAAATATGGAAAAGCAGATTGAAGTCTGCGATGAGGCGCCTTTTTACACCTTAGGACCATTAACTACGGATATTGCACCGGGTTACGATCACATTACTTCAGGTATTGGAGCTGCCATGATTGGCTGGTTTGGCTGTGCAATGTTATGTTACGTAACGCCCAAAGAACACTTAGGATTACCAAATAAGCAAGATGTTCGTACAGGGGTGGTCACTTATAAGTTGGCTGCCCATGCTGCCGATTTAGCTAAAGGGCATCCTGGAGCGCAACACAGAGACAATGCTTTAAGTTTAGCGCGTTTCGAGTTTCGTTGGGAAGACCAATTTAATTTGGGTCTTGATCCAGAATTAGCTCGTGAATACCATGATGAAACACTACCCGCCGCTGGTGCTAAAATTGCGCACTTTTGTTCCATGTGCGGTCCAAAGTTTTGCTCTATGAAAATTTCTCAAGAAGTAAGA
>CALDCO010000127.1 GCA_937937185.1 uncultured Flavobacteriaceae bacterium | reverse complement strand
TGCGCCATGCGCTAATTCTTTTCTTGAAAAGTGAGGGGTTTCTGTAGGTAGGGCTTCTCCTCCTCCAGACAATACATGGCATTCGCACTGAATACAAGTACCACCACCACCACATGCCGATGGTAAGAAAATTTTATTGCCGCCTAAGGTCGATAATAACGTACTTCCTGAAGCAACTTCAATTTCACGTTCACCATTAATTAAAATCTTTACTGGACCAGATGGCGATAGTTTTTGCTTTACAAATAATAATAAACTTACTAATATTAATGTAATTAATAAAAACGCAACGACTGTTGCTACGACTGTTCCTGTTGTTCCTGCTGCTAAAATCATACGACTACTCTATTATTTTAGTGTTATTAGCTATACTTTGGCTATGCTTAGTATCGGTTTCTTTTTTATCTTTAGTTTTTGGTGTTACCACCTCAACTGTTTTCTTATCCTTAGCAACATCTTCATCACCACCGGTTAACATGCCGCCAAAACTTAAGAAACCTATCCCCATTAAACCTGTAATTATAAACGTAATCCCTAAACCTCTTAAAGGAGCTGGTACGTTAGAATATCTAATTTTCTCTCGAATGGCTGCAATAGCTAAAATGGCTAAAAACCAACCTATACCAGAAGACACCCCATAATTAAGAGCTAAACCTAAGGTTTCTATTTCACGAGATTGCATAAATAACGAACCTCCCAAAATGGCACAGTTCACAGCAATAAGCGGTAAGAATATCCCTAAAGAGTTATATAATGATGGCGAAAACTTCTCTACCACAATTTCTACTAATTGTACCATGGTGGCTATAGTCGCAATAAACATAATAAACGAAAGGAAACTTAAATCGTAATCGGCATACTCTGCTCCTAACCATTTTAAAGCGCCTGGTTGTAATAAATATTGGTCTAATAACCAGTTTAATGGTACGGTAATGGCTAATACGAATATTACCGCAGCACCAAGACCTACTGCTGTTGCTACTTTTTTAGAGACTGCTAAATACGAGCACATCCCTAAAAATACCGCAAACACCATATTATCTATAAAAATCGACTTGAAAAATAATTCTATGTGCTCTATCATTGTCTTTATTCTTTTATTTGATAATCATTAGTTACTACTAACTAGGACTATAAATTGTTTTCTAATTTAATCTTCAATTAAGGCTTTATTTCTACTACGTTGTACCCAGATAATAAGGCCTACAATGATCAATGCCATAGGTGGCATTAACATAAAACCATTATTCTCATAACCTATTGAATAGACTCCTGTTTTCTCAATTGCATCTCCTAGTACTGGGATTCCAAATAATGTCCCGGAACCTAAAAGTTCTCTAAAAAACCCGACGATAATTAGTATTAAGGCATAACCTAAAGCATTGCCAATACCATCTAAAAAAGAACGCCATGGCCCATTTCCTAAAGCAAAGGCTTCAAAACGCCCCATAATGATACAGTTTGTAATAATTAACCCCACAAATACAGATAAGGTTTTACTTAATTCGTATGCAAATGCTTTAAGTACTTGATCTACAACAATTACTAAAGCAGCAACGACAATAAGTTGCACTATAATTCTAATTTTTGAAGGAATAATATTACGCATTAAAGAAATGACCACATTACCTATTCCCAGTACAAAAAGCACAGCAATTCCCATTACCAATGAGGCTTTTAACTCGGCTGTTATCGCTAAGGCTGAACAAATTCCTAATACCTGAATCGTAATTGGGTTATTATCTGCTAACGGATCTGTGATGAGTTTTCCGTCTTTTTTTGAAAGTAGTCCCATAGTATTATTTTAATTTTTTAAAGTACGGCATGTACAATTTTAAATCTTTTTTTATCATTGCGGAAACGCCATCTCCTGTAATTGTTGCGCCTGCTAAAGCATCAACTTCATAATCGTCTTTAGTGAGGTTTTTTGGATCATTATTTCCTTTCGCAACAGTAATCCCTTTAAATACGCCTGCTTCGCTTAAAAGTTTTTCACCATTAAAATCATCCATAAAGTAACGTTGCTTAATATTTGCGCCTAAACCTGGGGTTTCGCCTTTGTGATCAAAAAATGCGCCTTGAACCACCATATTTTTATCTAAAGCTACATATCCCCATATGGCATCCCAAAGTCCTTTTCCTCGAATTGGTGCGATGTACAATTTTTTACCCTCTTTTTCTCCTACAAATAAAGGCAATCGTCTTGTGCCGCCATTTTTAGCTTTGGCTTGTTCTTTTTTAACATCGATTAAATAAGCTTCGTTATCTTCTTTAGCAACGCCATTCTCTATCACCAATTGCTTTTTAATGTATTTAGAAAATTCACCAACCACTTTATCTTTCGAGACAAAAGTAATGTCTCCTGTTCCTTCATTAGCATTCACCCCCATAGCATACAGGATATTCTGTTGCTTTTCCATACGTTCATTTTCTGTAATTGCGGGCTTTAAAGACGATGCTGTAAACGCCAATAATGAGCCTACTACCAATACCATGGCGATGGCAAATAATAGTGTGTAAGAATTTTTATCTGTATTAATTGCCATAATTACGCTGTTTTAACTTTTAAACGTTTCATTCTACGTTTTACATTGCCTTGAACCACATAATGATCTATTGTAGGAGCAAACACATTCATTAATAAAATAGCTAAGAACACGCCTTCTGGATAGGCCGGATTAAAGACCCGAATCATAATAGAAATAAATCCTATTAAGAAACCGTAAATCCATTTTCCTTTATTGGTTTGCGAGGCGGTTACGGGATCGGTAGCCATATATACCGCTCCAAATAAAATACTTCCTATAATTAAATGCTGCCAGAAAGGCACACTCATTAATCCGTAAAATTTGCTAGATTCTCCAATCCAACCCGCATCTACAACGCCATTAAAAAGAAGCCCCATAGTTAATGCACCAATTAACGTACTAACAATAATTCTCCAACTCCCTACTTTAGTAAAAATTAAGAATAAAGCCCCAATAATGATTAATAATTTAGAGGTTTCGCCTACTGAACCTGGTATAAAACCAAAAAACATATCCATGAAATCTATTCCCGCTAGAGTATTATTTTGAGCATAGGCCCCTAATAAGGTTTCACCAGAAATAGCATCTGGTGTTCCTGCTCTATTTACCGCATCGTGAACCCATACTTTATCTCCAGACATCCAAGTAGGGTAGGCAAAGAATAAAAACGCTCTAATGGTTAAGGCTGGATTTAAAATGTTCATCCCAGTACCTCCAAACACTTCTTTTCCTATGACCACACCAAATATAACTGCTACCGCTAACATCCATAAAGGAATGTCTACAGGAACAATTAAAGGGACAAGCATGCCTGTTACCAAATACCCTTCTTCTACTTCGTGCCCTTTAATTACTGCGAAGATAAATTCTACAATAAGCCCTACCGCATAAGACACAATAACTAGCGGTAACACAGTCCATGCACCAACTACGAAGTTATCCCAGGTAATAAAGTTACCAAACAATGACACTTCACTAGTTAGCCCAGCGGCAGCATCAATCGCCGCATAATGTTGATACCCTGCATTAAATATTCCAAATATTAAGCAAGGGACTAATGCCATGATCACAATATTCATGGTTCGTTTTAAGTCATCGGCTGCTTTAATATGCGTACCGCCATGAGTGGTCTCATTTGGCAGGTATAAAAAAGTATGAATGGCGTTAAACGCTGGCGCCATTTTGGTGCCTTTATACTTTTCTTTTAAATTATGTAAATTACTTTTTAAACCCATGTTCTATTTTTCATTTCTATTACATTAAGAGGCGTAATATTATTGTGAGTCATTAATTTTAGTTTATCTCTAGCAGGCGATATTCAATTTAACCTATTTCTTTAAGCATTAAATCTAAACCCTCTCTTATAATTTTTTGGTGCGGCTGTTTAGAGACGCATATAAATTCGGTTAATGCAAAATCCTCAGGTGCCACTTCGTACATTCCTAGGGCTTCCATTTCATCTAAATCTTTGTATTTGCAGGCTTTTAGTATTTGCAGTGGGAATATATCTAAAGGAAATACTTGCTCATAATTACCTGTAGTAACAAATGCGCGATGCTCGCCATTAGTATTTGTATTTAAATCATACTTTTTATTAGGAGTTAACCAGGAAAATGTGAGCGCTCTTGAAGTAGATACTTTATTAAAAATTGGTTTATTCCATCCAAAAAACTCATAATCGTCCCCTTCAGGAATTACAGAGATTACATTACTGTAGTAATCTAAATAACCGTCAGGCTGAACTTGTTTACCCGATAAGACATTACCAGAAATAATACGATCGTTAGCTTCTTTATCAACACCTTTATCATAAACCATTGTTGCAATTTCACTGCCTATTACAGTTCTAAAATACCGAGGCTCTTTAACGGAAGACCCTACTAGAGCAACAATACGTTGCGCATTAAATTTACCTGTTAATAATAATTCGCCAATAATTACTAAGTCTTGAGCAGAAACAGTCCATACCACTTCGCCTTTATTTATCGGGCTTATTTTGTTTATTTGAGTCCCAACATTACCAGATGGATGAGGTCCAGATACGTTGTGAATGGTTGCGTTTGTTAACCCTGCTAAAGGCGAATTGCCATTTTTAGCAACACTTACGTGCACTTTACCTTCAGTAAGTTTTGACAAGGCTGTAACGGCAACTTGAAGCTCAGCTTCCTTACCCTGTAATACATAGTCTAAATCTGCAGCCAAAGGCGCACTGGCATAGGCCGATATAAAGATTGCTTTTGGTGCCACTTCAGGATTAGCAATAACGTCGTAAGGCCTTTGTTTTATGAATGCCCAACAGCCAGAATCTAGAAGCTGTTGTTTAATTTTTGCAGCGTCAGCATTTTCAGGACTTAAGATTCCAAAATCATGATGGGATTGTTCTTTATCTGCTTGCAGTTTAACTGATAGTATTTTACGTTTTTCACCACGCATAATTTCTATGACTTCCCCAGAAACAGGAGAGGCAAACTTAATAGCTTCGTTAGATTTATCATAAAACAAAGACGCCCCTGCTTTTACTTTTTCTCCAACTTTAACCGTTAATTTAGGAATTACACTATGAAAATCTTCAGGTCTTACGGTATAAAAGTTACTTATTATGGCGTTTTCAGTCGCTTTTTTAGCTTCTCCATTTAACTTTATATCTAGACCTTTCTTAATCTTAATGTCGTTTGACATGTGTATTAATCTATTCGTTAATAGTTTTAGTGACTTGGCTTTTTGAGATCCAAAAAACCGATGCAAATTTACGAATTAATAGCGAAATAATTGTTGAAATAGATACCGTTAATCTATTTATAACCATTCTAAATTAACGAATTTACTTGGGCATGAAATTTGATTATCTTTACATGACAAAAATGATTATTTATTATGCACAAATATCTTAGGCTTGATTTACTTTTCTTATGGGTTACTTTAGTTGGTTTTTCTCAAGTCGAAGAAGTGAATCCTCCAGATTTTATTAAAACCATTACCTTTAGAGGCGATACGAATGAGAGCCAATTACCCGTATTACGATTAGGCGAATATTTAATTTTAGAATTTGATGCTCTTAATGGAGAGGAAGACGATTATTATTACAAAATAGAACATTTTAATTACGACTGGAAGCCCTCGCCGTTGGTAAAATCTGAATACCTTGCCGGAATGGATGAGCAACGCATACGTAATTATGAAAACTCTCTAAATACCTACCAAATATATTCCCATTACACATTAACGATACCAAATGGACAAACAAGAGCCTTAAAAAAATCTGGAAACTATTTAATGACCATCTATAATGATGACGATGAAATTATTTTTACCAGAAAATTTATGATCTTCGAAAATGCCGTAAATGTTGGTGTTAACATAAAACGGTCTAGAGATGTCTCTACCATAAGAGGAAAACAATCGGTAGATATTAAAATAGCTTCTGGCAGTATTCAATTTATTAACCCTTTACAAACTGTAAAAACTCAAATTATTCAAAATAATAATTTAAACACGTCGATAATAGGTGTAAAACCTCAATATGTGCTAGGCAATCAATTAATATATAATTATGTTAATGAAACCAGTTTTTATGCAGGTAATGAATATTTTAATTTTGAAAATAAAGACATTCGTATTGCTAATAGTGGGGTAGAATTCGTAAGGCTTAAGGACTTATACAATAGTTATTTATTTACCAATGTTTCGCGTAAAAATGACATTTACACTTACAATCCTGATATCAATGGTAATTTTTTAGTCACTGCATTAAACTCCAGAGATCCAGGAACACAAGCAGATTATGCTTGGGTTCATTTCTCTTTAGCTATTGATGAACTGGAGGAAGGACAAACAGTACATGTTTATGGGAATTTTAATAATTATGCCATAGATGAGAGTACTAAAATGACTTATTACACTGAAGAAAATGTTTATGATACGGCACTCTTGTTAAAGCAGGGGTTTTATAACTACAAGTTCATCGTCGTAAATAAAGACGGAACTTTTGATGAAGGGGCGATAAGTGGTAATTTTTACCAAACAGAGAATAATTATAAAGTCCTTGTTTACTATCGCGATTTAGGTGGCCGCTTTGATAGATTGGTTGGATTAGGAGAAACAAGCTCTGTGAATATTACTAACTAGCTTTCGAACAAAGGTCAATTTACAATGACATAGAGCACACTTATTTAGCATAAAACTAGATAATATTCACTATTTTTGTAAAGTAATATTCCTCAAATTAATACAAAATGGTAGAACAAATTACATGCGGTATTAAAATATCTGTTGAAACGCATTTTGAAGGCACCTTTTATAAAGACTACAAAGTTAATTATGCCTTTGGTTATGAAGTAACAATAGAAAATAAAAGTGAGCATACTGTTCAACTTAATAGTAGATATTGGGCCATTTTTGACGCTTTAAATCATGTTAAAACAGTAAAAGGCAAAGGGGTTATTGGTAAGCAACCTGTGCTTCAACCTGGAGAACAACATCATTATAATTCTGGTTGCGTTTTGTCTTCTCCTTTCGGAGCTATGAAAGGTCATTACAACATGATTAATTTAATGACCAATCAAAAATTTAAAGTGGCCATTCCTTCATTTAAATTAATGGCGCCTTTTTCGATTAATTAATCGTTTTTAACCCTAAAATTAAAACTACTAAGCCATCTAATAGTTAACCCTGTTAATTTTTAAACTGGCATCGTTAAAATGGATTACTTTTCTGGTAAACTTATAGACTTTCCCATTTTGTTGTATATTAAAAAAAGAACAATTAGAATAGTGTATAAATTGATAGTCCTCTTCAATATTAAATCCGCTTTCTTGCACCACAAATAAGGCCTCGCAGTCTATATTCCCGTATGGGGAAATCCGTTTGTATGAGTACTCATTTAAATGATTGGTCTTATGTATTTCATACCATGCGCCTGCCGCAATTCCAGAAAGCCATTGCGCTTTTTCACTTAAACCTTCAACCTTTCTAGGCTCTAATGTTCCAATAAAATTAGGGTTGTATCCTTTTAATCGATCTAAAAAACACTTTATATTCTCACGTTTTTGAGAGCCGTTATATTTAGAAATTACGCCTCTTGTAGACACTTCAAAACAATGAGCACCTGTATTTGCCAACAATACATTTCCTACTGTGCTTGGTGTGAACCATTTCGATTTCATCAACTTTTTCTTAATCACATCATCGTTAACCGATGCGATTAAACTATTGGTTACAAATCGCGCGCAATTAGTAGCCTCCTTTAAAAAAGCCGCGTATCTAATAAAATGCTTATTTTGCATCATTGTAATGTGCTCTCTAGCTTTATTGTAATCTATTACATTACAAACTGAAGCAATTAATCGCCCTTCGCCATGTGTTAATTTTGGATGAGTGGCCAAATATTGTAAGATGACATCGATATTCACTATTTCACCGCCCTCAATTTCTGCAGTAATAGGAATTTCTAATTCATTATCTGTAGTTCTACCTCTAACTCTACCATTTGGCTCAGGAGTAATGTAGCGCCCATAATCATGGTACTCCAATAAGCCTGTTGTTTTATTAATTAAAACCAAAGCGGCATGACCAGCTCTTACATAGTTTTTTTTTCCAATACCAAAAAATCTTAGATAATCTGAATACCATTCGTCTGCAATGGTGACTATAGTATCAGGATAGGCTAGAGTAAGAACAATCCCCGTATTATTCATTAACTGTCTCTAAAAATTCAAACACTTTATTTTTTATCTCAGAACTATTCAAATCCTCATAACTCATGTTTAGTCTTTCGTTAGTTTTTTCTATTTGAGTAATGCTTGTTGTTCTCACAAATTCACGATTCATAACAACACCATAATCTAGATTATCTTTTCCCGCAGTTTTATGAAATTCAAGTAGTTTTTGAGCATTTAGTGGTTGCGCTTTCTTAAAATTAGAAAACCAACTAAGTCGCTCTTCTTTCATGCCTTCTGTATATAAGGTTGAAGAAGACCAAATGTAGGTTCCCAAAGGCAGTTTGGTAAAATGTTTCTGCTCGCCATCCCAAACCAATTCATAAAATTTCAATCCTGAGGACCATTCAGAAATTACAAGTGTAAATGGCTCAATATTAGTAAAATTATATTCGTTAACAGCAGGTTCTATAGTTTTAGATGCTAACAACTCTTTTACCACAACACCTCGACTTAAACGGTATTCTTTTTTTCTTTTATGTTTTAAAAATCCGCCATTTAATAAACAAATTAATCGCTTTTTGTCACTTGCTCCTATCCATGTTCCATTAGAAACTGGATCTTTTGGGAATATCATTTTTGTATTATTTATTGTATAAAATTCTGGAGCCAAGGCTTTCCTATTTGGAGCCTCATCTCTATTAGACGTTAATACAAAATCATTATTTCCTTTATAAAAAATGGTTACCGTACACATTAATGCTTTTGTCTATAAATATTTAACAGCTTACAAAAATAGACAGAAAAAATGATTTAATTTTTAATCGCTTTAAAAATATAATAAAACCTTAAAAAGTATTAACAACAGCGATTAATAATGTCAAAAGTCTTATTTTTGACACTTCAATTTTAATAAATTTGATTTTCAAAAAAAATTTAAACACTACTTAAACTAAAATGATATGGGAAACGGTTTTTTCAATGTACCAATAGCTGTTAATGAACCTGTTAAAAGTTATGCGCCAGGATCTCCAGAACGAGAGGCTGTTAGTAAAGCATATAAAGCGTTATTTAATAGCCATGTAGAGGTCCCTATGTATATTAACGGAAAAGACATCACCACTGGAAATACGAGAACCCTGTCTCCGCCTCACGATCATAAACACCGTGTAGGCACCTATCATCTTGCAGAAAAGTCTCATATTAAAGACGCTATAGCTACTGCTTTAGAGGCCAGAAAAAAATGGTCGCAAATGCCATGGGAACAACGTGCTGGTATTTTTTTAAAAGCCGCCGAATTAATTGCAGGGCCTTACAGAGCTAAAATTAATGCTGCAACTATGATTGCGCAATCAAAAACAGTGCACCAAGCAGAAATCGATGCCTCCTGTGAGCTTATTGATTTTTTACGCTTTAATGTGCAGTACATGACTGATATTTATCACGAACAACCTGAAAGCACCAGTGATGCTTGGAACCGGTTAGAATACCGTCCATTAGAAGGCTTTGTTTATGCTGTTACACCTTTTAATTTTACAGCCATTGCAGCCAATCTTCCTGCATGCATGGCAATGATGGGCAATGTGGTGATTTGGAAACCTAGTGATTCTCAAATATTTTCTGCTAAAGTGATTATGGACGTGTTTAAAGAAGCTGGCGTGCCTCCAGGTGTTATTAATGTGGTTTTTGGAGATCCAGTAATGATTACCGATACGGTAATGGCTAGCCCAGATTTTTCTGGTTTACATTTTACGGGTTCTACCTTCATTTTTAAAGAGTTATGGAAAAAAATAGGGACTAATATTCATAATTATAAAACCTATCCTAAAATTGTTGGAGAAACTGGTGGTAAGGATTTTATTGTTGCCCATAAATCTGCAAATGCAAAACAGGTTGCCACAGCGATAGTAAGAGGCGCTTTTGAGTTTCAGGGTCAAAAATGTAGTGCGGCTTCCAGAGCTTATATTCCTAAAAGTTTATGGGCTGAAGTAAAAAAACACATTGTTAAAGATGTTAAATCCCTAAAAATGGGATCGCCTGAGGACATGAGTAACTTTATTACAGCGGTAATTCATGAAGGGTCTTTTGATAAAATTGCAACCTATTTAGACCAGGCCAAAGCAGATAAGGATGCAGAAATTATTGTAGGCGGTGGTTACGATAAAAGCAAAGGTTATTTTATAGAACCCACAGTAATACAAGCCAAAGATCCGAAATACACCACCATGTGCGATGAGTTGTTTGGACCCGTAATTACTATTTATGTTTATGAAGATGAGGACTACTCTAAAACCTTAAAATTAGTAGACGAGACAAGTATTTATGCGCTTACTGGAGCGATTTTAGCCACCGATCGTTATGCGATTACCGAAGCTACTAAAACTTTAGAAAATTGTGCGGGGAATTTTTATATTAACGACAAACCTACGGGTGCGGTTGTAGGACAACAGCCTTTTGGAGGCGCCAGAGGTTCAGGAACTAATGATAAAGCAGGAAGTGTATTAAATTTATTACGTTGGGTGTCACCTAGAACCATTAAAGAAACATTTGTGACGCCTACAGATTATCGTTACCCTTTTTTAGGTGAATAATATTCAATGCATTTTAACTTAAACTAAAGAGGCTTTCTGAAAAGTATTTTCAATCGTCATTCAGTTCCGAAGCTTCGAGATATTTTAGAATCTCATCGTGCTGTGCGTTAGCACTTTGTAAAAACCTGAATCAAGTTCAGGTTGACGAAACTAAGCTTTTTAGACAGCTTCTTTGTTTTTTATTGCTTTTTGTTGTTTTTATATTTCGGGTTTTTACTTTTTCTGGTAAAATCTTTTTTTCTTAAAAATTTTCCGTTTTCATAATACTTCCAAATGCCATGTTTCTTATCATTTCGGTAAACGCCTTCTAAAAGTAAATTCCCTTTAGCATCATACGATTTTGCTTCGCCTTCTAAGCCACCGGCTATATAATTGTAAAAACGTATTAATTTTCCTTGTTCAGAGTATAACTTAAACTCACCATGAAGTTTATTGGCTTTATAATTAGCATTTTGAGCTAACTGTCCGCTTAAATAATATGTTTTACGCTCGCCTTCTAATTCCCCTTTATCGTTGTAAAACTCTTCGGTCATTAATTGCTTAGAATCCTTATGGTAATACAACCACCTCCCGATATAGACTTTTCCACGCATTTTCCCTTGACTTACCGTATTTCCTTTTGGGGTAACAAATTTAACCTCAGCAACATCATTAGCTTCATTAAAAGTACGAGAGGCTACCAAAACTGCTTTTTTATCAATATTCTCATAAAATTTAAAAACGCCAATTTCTTTTCCATGATTAAATTGGCCTTCGTATCTTAAAATATTAGAATCTTTATAATTTTTCCTCCAAATGCCATGGCGTTTGCCATCAGCGTCTAATTGGTTAACCTCTTGCGCAGAAGCAAAACAAACTACTAGACTGCAAAACATGACCACTATTTTTCTCATCGCCTTTTATGTTTTTTTAATTCATTTAAAAACCTGTTTGAATTTTTAGATTTAAACCCTCTCTTAATCCAAATAACAACTCTTATAAATTTAGTATATAAATACTACTATACAAAAAAGCTGCCAAAATGTTAGTTTTGACAGCAATTTAAAATTTTATATTAAAATTGTTCTATTTTTTATTACGTTGTTGTGCTTTTTTTTGCTGCTCGGCTTGCTCCATCATCATCTTCATTCGCTTTTGAAACTTACTTTCTTTTTTAGGCTTTGCTTTATTCACTTGTATTTGCGCATGTATTTTTTCCTCGTCTAAAATAAAATTCTTAATCACAATCATAATACCAATGCTAATTAAGTTGGAAATGAAATAGTAAATACTTAGTCCTGAAGCGTATTGATTAAAGAATACTAACATCATAATTGGCGCAAAATAAATCATGTATTTCATCATCTTGGCCATATCTGGCATGCCTTCTTGTTGGGGCTGAGTGACTGCTTGCTGTCCTGTGGTCATTTTCATGTAGAAAAATATGGCAACTGCTGCCAATATTGGAAATAAACTCACGTGATCGCCGTATAATGGAATGTTAAACGGTAATTCGGCAATAACATCGTAAGAGGACAAATCGTCTGCCCATAAAAACTTTTTTTGGCGTAATACAAATGCCGTTGGAAAAAACATAAATAGCGCATAAAATACTGGCATTTGTATTAATGCCGGTAAGCAACCACTTAAAGGGCTAGCCCCAGCTTTATTTTGCAATGCCATTGTTTCTTGCTGCGCCTTCATTTTATTGTCTTTATATTTCTCGCGAACCGCATCGAGTTCAGGTTTCAATATTTTCATTTTCATTTGCGACAAATATTGTTTGTATTGCACAAAAGACATGGCTAACTTAATAACCACAGTCATGACCACAATAGCAATACCATGGGGAATAAAACGAATTAAAAAATTAAATAATGGAATAAATAAATACTTATTAATCCAACCAAATATCCCCCATCCTAAGGGTACACTTTCTTCCAGTTTCTTGCCATAAGACTTTAATGCCTTAACTTGTGTAGGCCCATAATACAAGCCTAAACTTTCATCAAACTCATTTCCCTTTAAAGCTAAAGTTGTTTTTGCAGCATACATTTTAGTAAAAACAGTATCGATTTCTTCGTTTTTAACCAAATCTTTAGAGTTTAATGCCACGGCTTTAAATGGTTTGTCTGTTACTAAAATAGAACTGAAGAAATGTTGTCTAAAAGATAACCACTCTACGTCTTGCTCATTTTCGTCGTCTTCACCAGTAGGGCTAAGTTTATCAACTTTACCACCGTCATGCCTATACGTTAGTCGGGTATATCTATTTTCATAAGAAATACTTTTATCATGGCGAAAGGTTTTTTGCCTCCAATCTAAATCTACCTTTTGAGAACTATTAATAACATCACTTAAGCCTTGAGATTTAATGGTAAAATCTACCATATAATCATTTGGCTTTATAATGTATTTATATTCTAAAAATTTTGTTTCAGAAACTTTAAGTTTCATTGAAACCATTTGATTATCGCCATTTTTAGTTACAGTAGACTGGAAGTTTAAGTCCTGCGTATTGAGTGTACGATTATCTGTGGTTCCAAAATTAATATTAAATACAGCATTGTTATTCTTTACCAGATAAATGGGAATGGAATCATAATCTACAAACTGCTTTAATTTAACTTCGGTTAATTGCCCGCCTTTATTACTAAATTTTAACTTTAACACCTCGTTTTCCACAACGATATCCTTCTTTTCTGACGCAGCATTAGCTGAATAGGCAAAGGCTCCAAATTTATTTTGAAGCGCCACCGTTTTTAATGAATCTGGCAGGTTTTTTATAGTATTTTCAATAGAAACAACCTCTTCTTGTTCAGTAATATCAGCTTGTTTTTTTGTTACATCTATTTGTTCTTGTTTAGCCTTATCGGCGGCTATTTGTTCTTCAGTAGGCGCATTTTGGTAAAGCATATACAACAAGAGTACTGCAATAAGTACAAAACCTATAATTGTATTTAAATCTATTTTTTTTTCTTCCATATTTATTAGCCACTTCAGTGGGAATCTACAGTTATTTATTTAGACCTAACCCATTTGCAAATAAATGTAATTATCAAGGTCTTAAGAGTGGAATACTCAAAAAGTAGTCCGCTTACTTATTTTGTGCCATAGTGGCACTTTTTGCTTTTTTCTTGTAGGTAAATGCTGCTTTCACAAAGGCAACAAATAAAGGATGAGGAGTCGCTACGGTACTTTTGTACTCTGGATGGTACTGAACCCCTACAAACCAAGGGTGTGAAGGAATTTCTATAATCTCTACTAATCCGGTTTCAGGGTTAGCGCCAGTTGCAATCATACCAACAGATTCAATTTGAGATTTATAATTACTATTAAATTCATAACGGTGTCTATGTCGCTCTTTTACGACTTTTTCTTTATAGATATTATATACCTTACTCTCTTTCTTTAATTCGCATTCCCAAGCTCCCAAACGCATCGTTCCCCCTTTATCAATTATCGTTTTCTGTGCTTCCATAATATCTATTACTGGGTTTGGGGTCTCACGGTCCATTTCGGTAGAATTCGCATTAGAAATCCCTAAAACATTTCTAGAAAACTCAATAACAGCCATTTGCATACCTAAGCAAATGCCTAAAAACGGAATATTATTTTCTCTTACAAAACGTACCGCGTCAATTTTACCTTCTATGCCTCTTTCCCCAAAGCCAGGCGCTACTAATACACCATCTAAATGAGATAATTTTAATTTAACATTGTCTTCGTTTAAATATTCTGAATGAATCGCCTCTATAACGACTTTAACTTCGTTCTCTGCACCAGCATGTATAAAAGCTTCTAGTATAGATTTATAGGAATCCTGAAGTTCTACATATTTGCCAATTAAACCAATGCTAACCTCGCTTTTTGGATTTTTATGCCGCTTTAAAAAGGCATTCCATTGCTCCAAATTCGGGACGTTACTTTCTAAATTTAATTTTTTAAGTACGACGGTATCTAAGCCTTCATCTAGCATTAAGTTTGGCACATCATAAATCGTAGAAGCGTCTATAGATTGTATCACGGCATCTTCATTTACATTACAAAAACGTGCTAATTTTTGTCGCAATTCACTAGGCAATTCGTGTTCTGTTCTACAAACAAGAATTTCTGCTTGTACACCACTTTCCATTAGTGTTTTTACACTATGCTGCGTTGGTTTTGTTTTTAGTTCGCCCGCGGCAGACAAAAATGGCACTAAAGTTAAATGTATAACTAATGTGTTTTCTCCTCCTAATTCCCATTTTAATTGTCTTACGGCTTCAATATATGGCAAAGATTCTATGTCGCCTACGGTGCCTCCTATTTCTGTAATTACGATATCGAAATCGCCAGACTTCCCTAATAGTTGAATACGGCGTTTAATTTCATCGGTAATGTGCGGTATTACTTGTACCGTTTTACCAAGAAACTCGCCTTTGCGTTCTTTTTGAATAACACTTTGGTAAATTTTTCCTGTAGTCACATTATTCGCTTGGCTGGTGGGCTTATTTAAAAAACGCTCATAATGCCCAAGGTCTAAATCTGTTTCTGCACCATCGTCGGTAACATAACATTCGCCATGCTCGTAAGGATTTAATGTTCCAGGATCTACATTTATATAGGGGTCTAATTTTTGAATGGTTGTTCTGTATCCTTGAGCTTGAAGTAATTTTGCTAAAGATGCTGCAATGATTCCTTTCCCAAGCGAAGATGTTACTCCTCCAGTAACGAAAATATATTTAGTTGTAGTTGCCATGATGCGCTGTTAAACGCGAGCAAATTTACAAAGAAGTATTGAGATAATTTATAATCTTAATTAATAGTTAATAAGTTTTAACACGATTCTTATTATGCTAATAGACAAATGGTTAACCTTTTGCACCGCTTTAATCAACTGCTTATTGGTTATTTATTGGCGCTGCTAGGAATTAAAAATGGTGTTCTATAGATAAATTTTACTTCTTCAATTATTCTTTAGGAAAATTTCTTTGAATATTTCTAACGAGCTCTTCGAGTCCATTCACCTTTAAGGTGTAAACTGTTTCTAGCATTTCGCCTAATTTACCTTTGGGAAATCCTTTATTTTTATACCAAACAATATAATACTCGGGAATGTTTATAAGATAGTAGTCTTTGTATTTACCAAAGGGCATTTTGGCATGAGCTAGTTTAATAAGAAAGTCCTTATCTGGTGCTAACATGTTATGGTCTTGACCGAAAGGCGTAAAGGGCTTGTAATTCAGATTTCACAAAAAGCATCCATTCTTTTTGAAGGTCTTCATTTATGGAAAAATTACTTTCCAAATCGTATCGATCTTGCATCTCTTGAAGCGCCTTATTTGCTTTTGTCTGTTCTTTTTGCAATACCATTGTAAGGTCTTCAGAGGGTTCTATTTCTGAAAGGCGCTTTCTAAATCTTCGAACGTTCAATTCAGTAATATCAAAATGAAGTTGCTCATGATTGAGAATATGAGCGTCTACCACACCTTCTTTAAACCATGAATGTTCTGGGTAAAAATGTGCGCCAACCTCTGTCGTGAAAGTGATCCCATTAAGATTAGATTTCTTTATAGAATAGCTAAATGATATTCCTGAAGCAGTAACTGCGGCAGCATCAGAGTTATGATCTGGCTTACCTTTAAAATCACTCCATACTAAACGGCGCTCCTCGTTCCAGTTAATTTCTGCCACGTCCTTACTGAAAAAAAGAGTGAGAAAACCAATAAAAAATAATTTATACATCACTTACTTTATGAAACGTAATCTCAGAAACGTCATTTTTAAGCTAATATTATTTCAAAAATCATTTTTTTTACTCACCTGTACTATTTTTAGGTCTTCGTACTTCACTAAATAGGCCGTATCATTAAAATAGCCTCCAAATGGGGTTTTCTTGTAAGCAAATTTATTTTCTACATATTCTGTTAAAGGGGAATCGTTTACAGAAGTATATAAATTTTTAGAGGTGACTAAACGCAAAACAACATCCATAGTGGTGTCGTAACCTCTTACTGCAAATTTATTGGGTGTTTCTTTAAATGTTTTTTTGTAACGCCTAACAAAGCTATTCGCACCAGCATCGTTATAGGTCTTAGCCACTGTAGGGAAATGGAGTTTTAAATTTGAAAGATGATAATTTGATATCTCTTCACCTTCAAAGGCTTTATTTCTATTGGTGGTCGCTAAAATAATTTTAGTTTCTTCGACATCTTCAATAATGTTACCTTCTTCATCTTTTCTTTTTCCCAAAAATGAATTTAAAATACTAGTCACATTAGAAACATACCCTTCATTTTCAGTTTCTAAAAAAACCACGTTATTGCCTGGCTTAATTACATCTAGCAAATCTTCTTCGATAATATAAAATTCATCCTCTTCTGTTTTTTTATCTTTTCTTGAAATCACTAAGTCGGCTTTGCTAAAGTGTTTTTTTAACAAATTACTTTTGGTCACATTTTTCGAATCAGAGATTATGACAAAATGCGAAGTGGTATCAGCTTTAAAAAAATTGATAATCTTGTTTGTTAATAATTGATCATCTGGTCTTGCTTGAAACACATTGTCAATTAGCTTTACGTTTTTCTTAATAAGAGGAGATATTACAGGAATGCTGTCTCTGTTTAATGCCATTGCCACTTGGTTTACATTTTTAGCCATTAGTGGCCCTATTACAGCATTTACAGTACTAAAATCGTTATTCGATACTATAGAACTCACTTGGCTTTCCATGTTTTTTGTATCATAAACATCCACTTTTAAGTTCACGCCTAAGGCTTTTAATGTTTCAAAAGCCATCATTGCCCCAGTATAAAAATCTAAAGAAGTACTCAAGTACCGGTCTTTTTTTATTTTCTCTTTAGCTTCTTCCCGAGAATCTGTATTCACTCTATTTAATCGAAATGGCAGCATGACTGCAATGTGCTTTTCAGTCGAGTCTATTACATTTTTAGATAAATCTATAGCCAATCCATACTCATCGCCACTATCAAATGTGCCATCAATAGCAGTTGAATAATGGTTCTCTACGGTTGTTTGTGTTTCTGTATTTTCCTTAAATGGCAGTTTTAGAACCATCCCTTCTTTTAATCCTGATTTTGATAATGTGGGATTTAAACGTTCTAATTCTTCCTTTGTAACCCCCAATTTAATCTTTAATCGATAAAACCCTTCTTTAGGCAAAACGGTATAATAATCATACTTATCATCTATGCTTTCAATAGTATCAGCTTTAGGAACATTTATTTTATCTCCCGGCTGCAATACCGCATTCATTTTGGGATTTAACCGTTCTAATTCGAGAACTGTGATTCCATACTTATAGGCAATTCGCCACTTGCCTTCTTTAGGTTTAACAACATATAATGCGGTATCACCATTAGATTTTTTTCTTTTTTTGATGCTTTTTCGAATTGTAGAATAAATCGGGATTTGAATGCGATCGCCTTTTCTTAAATTATTTTCATATAAAAATTTATTATTCTTTTTTATTTCAGCTTCAGAGAGTTCATATTTTTTAGATAAGCTATATATGGTTTCGTTTCGCTTTACTTTGTGTTCCTTGTATCCTATCACTTCTTTATGCTCTTTAAAGCTTTTATTTACCTTTTCAGGTGAAGAAACTACTGCTTTTGTTTTAGGAATAATTAACACAGAGTTAGGCCTTAATTCTCTTTTTGAATCGGGATTAAGCTCATAAATAGCTGGAACCGACACCTTATACTTTCTGGCTAATCCAGTGACAGTTTCTCCGCTTTTTACTTTATGGGTAATATAATTTTGTGCTGTTACAGTGAGGCAACTAAAAATTAATGTTAAACTAAATATGTATATTATTTTTTTCATAAGTCTTTAAAACGGTCTTAATATACTAATTCTTTTATTTGTTCCTAATTTGAACCGTACTTAACTTTTCTTTTTTTTAAAAAAGGATTAAAATTAGTATTAATTTATCACATTATTCGTAAAAATCTATATTAGCCTCTTGTTATTCCCACTCAATAGTTGCAGGGGGTTTAGAACTAATATCATAAACGACTCTATTAACGCCTTTCACTTTATTAATGATATCGTTAGACGTTTTTTGTAAAAACTCATAAGGCAAATTCACCCAATCGGCAGTCATACCATCGGTACTTTCTACTGCTCTTAATGCCACACATTTCTCATAAGTTCGTTCATCCCCCATTACGCCTACACTATTAACAGGAAGCAATATGGCTCCCGCTTGCCATACTTTATCATAGAGATCTGCTTCTTTTAACGCATTAATAAATACGGCATCAACTTCTTGTAAAATACGTACTTTATCTGGAGTAATGTCTCCTAAAATACGAATTGCTAATCCTGGCCCAGGAAAAGGGTGGCGGCCTAATAATTGTTTTTCCATGCCCATCGATGCCCCTACCCGCCTTACTTCATCTTTAAACAATGCTTTTAAAGGCTCTACAATATTAAGCTTCATAAAATCTGGGAGTCCTCCAACATTATGATGACTCTTTATTGTTGCACTTGGCCCTCCAGTTGCCGAGACACTCTCTATAACATCTGGATAAATAGTCCCTTGTGCTAACCATTTTACCTCCTGTATTTGATTGGCTTCATCATCAAATACTTCAATAAATACGCGACCTATAGCTTTTCGTTTTTTCTCAGGATCGCTTTCTCCAGAGAGTGCTTCCAAAAAACGTGCCGAAGCATCAACACCTTTCACATTTAGTCCCATGCCTTTGTATTGCTCTAAGACCTCGGTAAATTCATTTTTGCGTAACAATCCATTATTTACAAATATGCAATACAGGTTTTCTCCAATCGCTTTATGCAATAACATGGCAGCAACAGAGGAATCGACTCCTCCCGATAAGCCTAAAACCACCTTGTCTTTTCCTAATTTAGCTTTAAGACCAGCCACCGTTTCATCTACAAATGCGTTAGGTGTCCAATCTGGTTTTACTTTAGAAATAGTAATTAAAAAGTTTTCTAGAAACTTTTTACCATCTTTAGAATGATACACTTCGGGGTGAAATTGAATGGCATAAGTGATTTCTCCTTCAATTTTATAGGCTGCGTTTTTAACATCATTCGTACTCGCCAAAAGCTTACCATTTTCGGGTAAAGTTTTTATGGTATCGCTATGGCTCATCCATACTTGACTTCCCACAGAAATGTCCTTTAGAAAGGGATCGTCTTTAACAAAACTAAGATTTGCTCTACCATATTCTCGTGTATTAGACTCTGCAACTTCGCCACCAGAAAAATGGGCTAAATATTGTGCCCCATAACAAACTGCCAATAAGGGTTTTTTTCCTCTTATGGCCGACAAATCTGGATGAAATGCGGCTTTAGATCTTACAGACATAGGGCTACCAGATAGTATTACGGCTTTATAGTCGTTAATATTTTTTGGCAAATTGTGGAATGGGTGTATTTCAGAATAGATGTTAAGCTCCCTTACTCTGCGCGCAATAAGCTGTGTGTATTGCGATCCGAAATCTAAAATTAATACCTTATCGTGTTGCATGCGCAAAAATAAACATTGCATTTAAAATTACTAACTATAACTAGTGAATTTTTGAAGTATTTTTCAAGCAGTAAAAAAACGATCATCATTTTACTTTCAGAATATTTCTAGATAAAAAAGAATCCAAGTGAGGCCACAGTCCTAAAACACAAAAGGCAAACTTTTTAGTTTGCCTTTTGTGACCATTCTGGTTTATTTAGAGTGATACTTTTTATAACTTTAAGACTTAATAAGCTTATAGGTTTTTTGCTTGTTGTTTATTTTAACAGCCAATAAGTAAGCCCCTTTACTGTAATTGGACAAGTCCAACCTGTAAGAATTATCATTTAAATCTGAAGAAAAGATAGTTTTAGCCATTAATTCTTTTCCTAAAATATCGTATACTTTTATCGACGCCTCATTTGCAAAATCCTTAAGATGTATGTGAGCAATATCTGTAACTGGGTTAGGTACAATTTTAACCTCTGGAGCAAATGCATCTTCAATACTAAGCGTATTGTCTCCAGCCCATATAATTGCGTTTTCAATCATCTTTTTAAATCTATCATTGCTTCTGTAGTCACCACCATTGTGACCAAGCGCCGTGTAAAATGATCTAATATTATTAATTGTTTCTCCCCCAACAGTTATCGCTTCTTTATACCATGTAATTGGTCGAGCTTCATCGTAATCGTTATTTCCAGTTCGCTCGACTTCCAATAGTACGTTATTATCATTGCTTACTCGTCCGCCATTTCTTTTCCAATAATAATACTCTTCTTTTTTCTCCCATTTTCTACCCGTATTTCCAATATGCCCTATAATTGGGTGATTAGATTTCACCGTCATATCGGCTTCAAAATTATTTTTGGTGTGGTTTGGACTCCTTTGTATTATTGCACCTACTAATTCGTTGTAAAAAGGCCAAGAACGATTTCTATAAGTATCAGTTGCCGCATGAATTCCTACAAACCCACCACCATCTTTTATAAATTCCTCAAAAGCAGCTCTTTCATTGCCATTTAAAAGGTTATCGCCACTAGTGTTACAAAATACAATAACGTCGTATTTATAAACGCCGTTTCTTTTAAAATCGTTTGCAGTAAATACATTAGAATTTCTTGTATCATCGGTATCCCATCCATTTCGATCGCCCAAGTCTTCAATTAAAGAAATACCATCATTAATTGAGCCATGTCGAAATCCATTGGTTTTGTGGTAAACCAGGACTCGAGATTGGGATTCGCAAAAAAATGAAAATAGAATAAATAGTAAAGTAAAATTTTTCATATGTTTTTTAGATTAGATTATGCAATTGGCAATATACAAAACCTTCATCGCCATAGGCAAACTTTATGATATTAATAGATTAAAGTCCTTTTTAAGGGGTTCTAATTCATTTTTTAACCCAGTAATTAAGGCTTCTCCAAGCTCTAAATACAATTGCGAAAAATTAATATGTCGTTCTTGAAGGCTTTGATTAGGAAATAATTCATTCTGTAAATCGGTAATTCTAATCACATGATCTTTTAATTTCCTTTTTTGAGCGGTTAATAAACGCTTCTCTAAATACTCTAATCCTTTTATCTGTTTTCGCTCTTGTGCGGCTACGGCACCTGTAAAAGAAGGATCGGTTTGGTTTGCCAATTTATAAAGGACTTTAAACTGTTCTTGTAAGTGAGAAATTTGAGTTGAAAAATCGATATCTATATTAGATATTTTACGCACTCTTTTATTAATAAACGCGTCGCGTTTTAAAAATAAATCTTTGTTTGATATTTTTAATTTCTGAAGTTTCTCTGCCTGCTGTTTTGTTTTAATTAAAGCAGAATTTCTTAGTAATAAAACAGGAAAAGGCACATTATTCGCTTCAAAATTTTGTTTTAGCTGAAACCAATACCCCAATTCGCCACCACCGCCTATATAACACAAATTAGGCAGAATGACTTCCTGGTATAAAGGACGCAATATAACATTTGGAGAAAACCGTTCAGGATAGGTCTTCAACTCTTCTAAAAGCGCTGTTTTATCCCAAGTAATTTCACTATTCAAAACCCTGTATTTGCCTTCTTCAAAAACGATACGTTCTCTTAAGTTTTTAGTTAGGTAAAAGAGATTAATCTCACGAGGATTAACCTGTACCTTGTAGGTCTCGCTAATACTTTGTACAACTTTATTAGCATTAGATACTGATTTAAAAGCGGTTTGATTAAGAAGCTCCTCTTTCGCAAAAGGGATGAATGCCTCTTTTAAGCGTTTTTTATTAGCATCTAAGACCACTAAACCGTATTGCGAAAATAACTCATTAGCAATATACAATGTCGCATTAGCTAAATTGTCGCTATTGAGATATGCCTTTTTAAAAAGACTTCTTAACCAATCGGCATTAACACCCGGTCCCAATTCTTGCGATAACAAATCATGCACTGCTTCTAAACCCTGTAAATCAAGCTCGCCTACAGCACCAGAAACACTTTTATTCCATCTTAACTTCTTTCCATTTAAGTTAAAATAATTTATTTCTTCAAAATCATGATCTTCGCTAGCCATCCAATATACAGGTACAAAATCGTACTCTGGATAAGCTTCTTTTAACTGCTCGCTTAGATTTATTGCTGAAATTATTTTATACAGAAAGTATAGGGGGCCAGTAAATAAATTAAGTTGATGGCCTGTAGTTATTGTAAAAGTGGTTTCTTGAGAGAGTAACTCAATATTCTTAAGCGTTTTTGAAGACGTATTAACATTGCTGTATTGGGATTGTAATGTTTTAACAAGTACAGTTCTTGTTTCATTGTTGTAAGATTCTTTTTTTTCTTTTATCTGGCCTTTAAAGTTCTCAATATTAGGATATCTGTTATACAATACTTTTAATGAAGGCTTTTCATCAAGGTAATCACATATTAGTTTAGAAAAGTACCCAGTGTCTTTAAATGAAATACAATCTTTTTGCATAGTATTAAAATAAATTCATGTGTAAATATAAAGCTCTTTATAGTATTACATCTCTTAAAATTTACATAAA
Source organism: uncultured Flavobacteriaceae bacterium (assembly GCA_937937185.1). GTDB lineage: Bacteria > Bacteroidota > Bacteroidia > Flavobacteriales > Flavobacteriaceae > JAHDGB01. The sequence continues at coordinate 3,136 of CALDCO010000127.1, read as the reverse complement.
AAAACAAATAAAACCCTAGTGTTTTTGTATATTTAAATGTTATTTTATTTAAAATTCTTGTGCCATGAAAACCATATTCTTTTTTCAAAAAAATAAACCTATTCATTTTCTATTTTTTCTGTTATTATTTTTAGTTTCAACGACTGCTTTTTCCCAAAACAGTAGTGAATTTAAAGGGATCGTTATCGATAGTGAAACGAAAGATAAATTACAATTTGTAGATGTTATTATTGAGGAAGCTAACATTAGCACCGTTACCAACTCAGAGGGAGAATTTTTAATAAAAGTGCCTAATAACATGCTTGATAAAAATGTTGTTTTTTCTCATTTGGGATATAAAAAACAGAGCCTGCTGGTGTCTGAGTTAAACAGTAATTACAACACTATTAAACTTGATGAAGCGGCTACCATATTAGCACAAGTAGATCTTAATTTCCCCAAAAATGCAGAGAGTTTAGTAAGAAAAGCCCTTAAAAAGAAAGGTGCAAATTATAATACCCAGCAGTCTACTCTTACTGCTTTTTACAGAGAAACAATAAAAAAGCGTAATAAAAATGCTTCACTTTCTGAGGCGATCGTCGAAATTGACAAAGCAGGCTATAATAATTCAAAAAAAGATGGTATAAAACTTATTAAGGCAAGAAAAAACACAAACTATTCTCGTCTCGACACACTCGCTTTTAAATTACAAGGCGGTCCTTTTAGTACACTTTACACCGACTTAATGAAATACCCAGAATTTATTTTTAATGAGAGCAATTTATCACTGTATGAATTTGATTTTGATAAGTCTACCCAAATTAATAACAAATTAGTTTATGTAATTAATTTTAAAGAAAAGCGCCAAGAAACTAACGTTTTGTTATACTACGGCAAGCTCTATATCGACGCTAGTAGTCATGCCCTTACAAGTGCCGTGTATAATTTAAATGTTAGCGATAGAAGTTTGGCAAGTGCCTTTTTTGTTAGAAAAAAACCTAAAAAGGTAAAAGTTTATCCTACTGAAGCCGCTTATCGTGTAAATTACAGAACTTTAAATGGCAAATGGTATTACAGTTATAGTAACATACAACTCGCTTTTAAAGTGAATTGGAAAAATAAATTATTTAACAGCCGCTATTCGCTACAAAGTGAAATGGCGATTACTGATTGGAAACAAAGCGATATTAATAAATTATCGCAAGCAAAAACAACCATACGGCCTTCTACTATCTTGGCTAACGAGGCTTCTGGTTTTTCAGATCCTAAATTTTGGGGCGAGTACAATATTATTGAACCTGAAAAATCAATAGAATCGGCCATTAAAAAAATTAGCAAACAGCTTAAGAAAACGGGATAAAACGAAATTAGTTAATGGTTTTGTTTTATTACCCCTCATTATTAATTGGTGCTATAATTTTATCGTAATAGGAAAGCACATCCTTTATAGTTTAATTTCGTAGACTAATCTTAGGTTAGCGTATGCTCCATTACTAAAGTTAGCGTTTTCATTTAGCTGAGTTCTATCATCTCCAATTGTAACAAGTGGCAATGCTAAATTAATTTTATCATCTTGATTGTACTGCGCGTAACTTCTTCCAAAAGAATACCCATATCTTCCTTCTACATGAATGCCACCAGTAATATGATATCTAGCAAACAAACCTAAATCAATACTTCTTCTTTCTATATAGTCATTCTTATAAGCTTCTTCCCCTAAACGATATGACGCTACCAATCCGAAATGGTGCATTCCTAAATTTAAATTTTCGTTTACTTTGTATTTAACTTTAGAGTAAATTGGAAGTAAACCTGAGATAGACCATCTTTCAGACATTTTCCATTCTAAGTTCACCAAAGGAACTATATTCGGTCCAAATGCTTCTTGATTATATAAAACACCATAACCAATTTTCAATCTCTTATGATACATTTTTTCATAAATAAATGTACTTCCAAATTGGAAGTGTTTATGGCTTATATTATTAAAATCGGACATTAACCGAGGGATAAAAAATGCTTGAATAGAATTTCCGTTTGAAAATTTCTGAATCAACCCCGTTCTTAAAATAAGTCCGTGGATGTTAATTGGGTTAACTATGTTATTGGCTGTATCGATATTATTATTCACATTCCATAGCATATAATTAACACTGTTATACCAAATTTGTTTCTCATTCAGTACTATTGGAATAACCAAATTAACCATAGCGCCTCTCTCTGTTGTTTCTCCAGTGTAAGGAGATTCGGCTACAAAAGATTGTGGGGTACCAAAATGCCCCGATACCGTTAATATATCTAATGTTTCTTGAGCTGTAACAAATGACGCCGATCCTGTAAGCATTAATAAAACTAAAATTCTTTTCATACTTAACTTTTTAATGCCATTAAGTTGATTCTTTTTTTGTTTTAGTAATATTACGTAATATTCCAGATACCGCATAAATCAGTATTCCAATACCCATTATAATACTTAAAAGGATTATTATTTCGTAAAATTTTTATAAAAATAATCATTTTAATCTTAAACACTTTTATAAAGGAAATTCTGATTAACTTATAATTATTTTTCTGAAAATCAAATCTTTAAATAGATTAGTTCTTTACCTATTTTTGGTCATTTCAAACCAAAATTACTCATTTTTTAGTTAGCAGACGGCCTGAGGAATTTTTGAGTTCCTTAGTGTTTTATAAAGTATTCGTTATGGTTCAGTTGCGATAGTTAGGAACTAAGTGAGCAAAATTGAACGAACCAGATGAAATTTCTAAGGGATTTCCAAGTAGGCGATAATCAAGCAATGATTATAGCCGTTGTTAGGCAAAGTATTATCTTACTTTGTACGGAATGGTTTTTAATTTGCTGTGTATATAATCTGTTGTCTTTTTTGAAATATTTAAATCTTTGGCAATTTTTCTCCAATTAAGAAAGCTTTGATTTATTTCATTAATTATTTTTTTTGGATTTTTAATAGAATATTCTCCTGCTACATTAAGAATATCATTTAGAGTAAAGTTGTTATTTTTGCCATTTATCGAGAGAAAATGTGGCGTTATTCTATTAAAATTTTCGTTATAACTAAATGTTAAATCATAGGCTGGGGATAAATTCCATTCTCCATTTTCTTTCATATTAAATCCGAAATTTTTAGTATGGTCA
>CALDCO010000126.1 GCA_937937185.1 uncultured Flavobacteriaceae bacterium | reverse complement strand
AAATGGCTCTAGACGACTATAAACTATTTAAAACCGTTGCCGATAGTGTTTATACACTGGAAAAAACTAAAGAGATTGAAAAATTACGTACCATCTACGAAACCGAAAAAAAAGAACAGCAAATTAAGAACCAAAAAAATGAGATCGTTTTATTGAATATAAAAGGACGAGTAAACAAGCTTCAGCGTTTATTGCTAGCCTTAGGTTTATTATTGGCGTTAATTTCAACCTATGCTTTTTATGTAAGAAATAAGCGCAATAAATTAGCTAAAGAAAATGCACAAGCAGACCTCGAATATAAAACCAAAGAACTTACAACTCATGCCCTGCATTTAGCTAAAAAGAATGAGGTTTTATCAGATTTAAAAGCCAAAGCCAAAGCACTCAAAGCTGATGCCGATGCAGATCCTGGCTACCAGATGCTTATCCAAACCATTAATTTTGATTTACAAGACGATAATAATTGGGAAAACTTCTCCCGCTATTTTGAAGAAGTGCACAAAGATTTTAATGCAAAAGCTCAAGAGCAATTCCCCAATATCACGTCTAACGATTTACGTTTAATGTCGCTTTTAAAAATGAACTTATCTTCAAAAGAAATCGCCAACATATTAAACATATCTGGTGATGGTATTAAAAAAGCGCGACAACGTCTTCGCAAAAAAATGGGTATCGCTTCCAATGTGTCTTTAGAAGCTATTGTTATTGCCATTTAGAATATAAAATCAACTCACAAAATCTCTCAAAACACCTGTAAAAACAGGTGTTTTTTCATGTACCCCTTTTGTACCCAACTCTTTTTTTGGCACTCTAATTTATGCCATTATGTTTGCCTCGTCATTAAATTGACAACTACTGTTTTTGTGGTGTCTTGTTCGGATTGGCTGCAGACTAACTTCGAGCAAGTCACACAAAAAACGATTATTATAAAACCACAAAAATCAAATATTATGAAAACTTTAAAATCAATTGTATTATTAACGGCATTAATTCTATTTAACCTATCCTGCTCCAAAGACGAGCCAATCCAAGATACAACTCCAGATAAACAAGGAGATGGTGAAATTGTAACCTCTACTGGCACAATTGCTGAGGGTGATTTTGAAACCTACCAAGGCGATTTAGGTGTCATTATTGATGCGAGACCTATTGCTAGAAAAGGCTATAAACCAGCGCAAGTAACTATTAATGTTACTGCTAATACTGGTAACTACACCCAAACAATACCATTAGACGAATTTTCGCTTCTTGGGCAAATAAAATTACCCATTGAAAACTTAAGCGATGCGGCTAAAGAAGAACTTATAAGTGGTGTACAAATAACACCCGAATACAAGGATGCTAGTGGCAATGTAATCCATGCGCAAGCCCCTACAACAGTATCGTTTCAATCTAATCCACCAATAACCACTGCAAATACTAGCGGACTTAATGAAACAACAGAAAATTTAACGCTCAATTTCCGTGAAGGCACCTCCTATTATATACAACGTATGAATAGTGACGGAAGCCCAAGTAGTGACTCAGTCTCTACCACGTCAGATCCTACTCTAGGTGCTGTTATGACATCTCACGCTGCCACTTTTAATGGTAATGAACCCGCTAGAGGCTTTACCTTTATTGCAATACCTGGCGAATTAAACACCTTTGTCATTCGAAATACAGAGTCGAGAAAGTTTCTAAAATATGCACGCATAATAGCAACCGGCCCTAATTTTGAAGGCTCTCATTTTGGTCTTCAAAAGACTAGACAAACCAATTTTGAGGAAATTCAAGGATTTCCAGATTATAATAACTTTAAATTCATATTAGAAAAACAAAATGACGGCACTTATGTTATTAAAAATCGATTGGACAATAGAGCATTAAAACAATCTCCTGGATTTGGACTCACCTTTGACGATACCGTTACAAATATCGCTGGTGGAAACACAAAAACTGTAGTTTCACTAGATCGCACTTGGCGTATGGTATCTACAACTATAGAATGGAATGTAGCTAACATTGGCACCTCATTTTTAGAACCTATTTTACCAAAAGCAGAAACTTCAATTAAATATAATAGTATTCTTACCAATTGTGGTAGCGGTGGTCTTAGCCAATCTGTAGGTGTTGATCTTACCGAAACAAGATCTAAAACTGTGGGCTGGGAAGAAACATTATCTATGAGTACCTCTAATACCATAGGTGTTACCGCCGGAGTGAGTGTAAATTTTTCAGCCAAATTGTTTGGTGTAGGGACAGATGTTACTGCAAATGTTGAGACGTCTTATGAACATAGCTGGTCTGCAACAGAAACCAATAGCAATTGGGAAAGTAAGCAAACCACAGCACAACAAAATTTGTTGGTTGAGCGCACTGTCACAGTTCCTTCTGGTAGTGCATCATTGGTATACGATGTGGTACAATTTTATCCTGAAACTAAAGTGAACTTTGTACAACGCCTGCGTGTTAAAGGGACAGATGCAGGTATGCCTCTAACCGGAGAACAAATACGAAGCCTTTTTTATATCAGTGGATTTAATGGCGTAGTAACTGCTATTGAGCAAGACGCTATCGTTATCACCTTAAAAGGCACGATGACCCTAGATAAAGTTATTGATTCTGAAAGCAGTGTGCAAGATACTCCTGCAAATTGTAATTAGTCTGCATAGATTAAAAAAGTAAGTCTCCGAATAATCATTGGGAGGCTTGCTTATTTTGGTTACTCTTAGAAAAAACAAAGAGATAATCTTTAGAGAGGTTTGCTAGAAACTACAGCCTTAAAACTAATTAATAGAGGAAAGATAAAACTGAATAAGAATTGTAAATGAAGTTAATAATACCTTTTAACTTTGAAATTACAATCTTTAATTACCACATTAAAACGCTCTTTTTTCTTAATGACAATTTCAAAATTCAAATGGTATTGCCTCTTTTAGAAGCAGGAAGAGATAGTTTTAATCTGAGCTGGACAT
>CALDCO010000125.1 GCA_937937185.1 uncultured Flavobacteriaceae bacterium | reverse complement strand
CATGGTTAGAGAAGGCGAGGCATTAGCTGAATTGCACAAGCAAATTGTGATAAAATTACCAATGATTAAAGATGGCATAAAAGCCTGTAAGTATTTTAGCGATAAAGGGATAAAAACAAATGTTACCTTAGTCTTTTCAGCGGGGCAAGCCTTATTAGCTGCAAAAGCAGGAGCAACTTATGTTTCTCCATTTATTGGACGCCTGGATGATATATCAACAGATGGGTTAAACTTAATAGCAGAGATTAGGCACATATACGATAACTATGCTTTTGAAACAGAAATTTTAGCGGCTTCGGTTCGTCATACCATGCATGTTATAAATTGTGCTAAGATAGGAGCCGATGTCATGACAGGGCCTTTAAGTTCTATTGAAGGCTTATTAAAGCACCCGCTTACCGATAGTGGTTTGGCTAAGTTTTTGGCCGATTATAAAAAAGGAAATTAAGTTTTTCTACTTAATAAATTAAATACTGCTTCTCGTAGTATAGTTTTACTTATGGTCAATAAAAAAAAAATTTTGCTTGACCACATATTTTGAGTCTTACAAAATTAAAATGAGATAGAAAAAGGAAAAAAAGGCGTTAATACAAACGCCTTTTTAACACTAACATTAATTAAAATAACAAACAAAAAACTTAATTAATTTCTTCTAAAGTAACTTCAATAAGGTTATAACCTCCTCTTACTTCTTCTTTTTGAGTCACTCCAGCAGCAGAGCTAATAACTCCTTTGCCAAACTGTACATCTTCAAGTTCGCTAACGCGTCTTACATTTGTGTTAGGATCTGCTCCAACGGTAGTATTACCATTCATTGGTTGTCCGTTTCCTAAACCTACTATTTGATCTTCTTCTGTGCCAGAGTCGTATAAGTAATTTTTATTTATTGAGAATTCTGTTTTTACGCTTCCATCTTCATTAAATAATTCAATACCAGCTTGATTATTAGAGATGAACCAATCGTTTGAGGACACAAACATTGTAGCAAAGTTTAATCTGTATCCAGGTTTTGCCTTTATTTCAAAAACGATTTCTTGGCCAGGTGCCGCAACGTTATCACTTTTGTAAGCCGTAACATTGTCCATGGCACTTAAGTAGTTATAAGCAATTTCTGGATCACCATCTTCTGCTAATTCTTTTAAACCACTTGCTGTGTTAATAGGTTGGTCTTTAGTAAAGAATGGCGATTGATTTCCTTGATGCACATAAGCTACACTAGGTGATAATACAGACATTGATGACGATAATCTTAATGGTGCTCCTGCACTTCCAGCTTCATTAAACCACTCGTATATTGCCATTGGAGAACCATCTTCAGCTAAACCTTCAAATCCATTAGCCTTTATTGGTTGGCCTACTTCATATAAAGCATTGTCTTGAGTATGAACCACTAAAATACCTGGCGTTATAAATCCTGGGTTATGTAATGCTTCTCGATTAGCTTTTACTATTTTTAAAGTAAAATATTTTGTAGTCGCATTGTAATCTAAATAAGCACTTAAATAGTTTAAAATATTTCTGCCAGTATCTCTTACCGTATTGACGCTATCTGAAGGCCCAGAATTTGGAGATGCTTGATTGGGAGCTGTATATATGGTATTTGGAAAATCGGTTAAAAATGCTTCATCTTGTTCAGTACCTGCATCATAAACTTTTACATAACTTGAGATATCTCCTGTTTTAGGCGTGTTTCCATCCCATAATTTAATTCCCTGGCTATTGGTGCCAAAAAACCAATCATTACTTTGCGCAAACATATTAGCAAAGCTCAGGTAAGTTCCTTTGGTCGCTTTAAAAGAAACTTCATGAGAGGCTCCAGTTGCAGTTAAAGGGCCATCTCCAATTTTCTTTGCACTTAAATAGTTAATCGCATTTTTTAAGGTTAGTCTAAATGTTTTGGCTTCTACCTCATTTGTAGGCGTTTCAACGGTTGGGTCATTAACATCATCATCGTTACTACAAGATGTTAAACCCATTGTAGCGAGAACAGCTAAAGATAAAATTGATTTTTTCATTACTTTTTTTATTTTTTAAATTTTATAAATGAATTATTATTCTTGGGGCAAAGAAATAACAACAAACCCCCTTTGAAATACTAAACCTTGGCGAAACGGAAAAAATAACTTTAAAACGGAACTCTAATATTAATTGGGGTGAAAATCATTGATTTTAAAGGGAGTAAAAGCAATGTGTTTTTTTAAAACGGAAAAAATGTCTTTTAAAATGGAAAATATTTCGAGAAATTAAAGAGTTTACTATTAACAAGAACTATTGCCTTAAAACATCTTGATATTCCATAAAAAAAGCTTCAAATAAACTCATTTTTTCGTTAAAGAATTCCATAACAGTTTGCCAATGATTCTTGTTGTGAATAGTTACTTTTTGTTTTAAAGGAATGTAAATGCGAGAGATTTCTTTTCCGTTTTCTAAATAGAATTCTTCTTCAAATATGGCTTCTGGTAAATAGTTACCTTTAAGTATAGTCTGTAAAGATTGTAGTTTTTCCCAATATTTAATGCGATTTTCTAGATGGTCTTCAAGGTCTAAAGACACAAGAGCTGTTTTGTTATCAAAATGAAATTTAAAACAAAAGCCCTTAATTTTTGTATTGTAAAGCAGCCATTTTCTTGGAAAAGATTTTCCAAAACTGGTCCAGAATAGCTGTTTTATTTGTTTCGATTCTTCTTTTGAAAACATTTTTTAGGCATTAGGCATTAGGCATGAGGTATAAGGGATTTGTGTTTAAAATTATATATTTTTTGAAACATAATAAAAAATAGTCACATACTTGTAAAGCTTTAATAGAAAGCAATGATCGCCAAGAGATTTTAGCTTTTTTACTAATCCCTAATCCCTCATACTTAAACTAAATAAAATAGGCAATAACTACTGCAAGAATGATAGTACTCAATTTAGCGATATTAAATTTATGGCCTTCATTACTTTCAAATAAAATGGTGGTTGATATGTGTAAAAAGATACCTATCACTAGGGCAGACAATTCATAATAATAGGTTTTTATTAGCTCAAAATGTTGAGATAAATAAACGCCTAACGGGGTCATTAAAGCAAATAGTAGTAAGAACGACACTACTTTAGGGGTACTTAGCTTTGAACTCATAAAAAAGGTGGATAAGATAATAGCGATGGGGATTTTATGAATAATAATACCATAAATTAAATTATGATGAGCATTTATAGGAATGCCTTCTAAAATACTATGAATACTCAAACTTATAAATAGCAGCCAAGGAAACTCTTTAGTTTCTTTATTCGCATGTACATGACCATGTTCTGCGCCTTTGGAAAAGAACTCTAAAATAATTTGAAAAAGAATCCCTATCATTATAAAGAGTCCTACGGTATGATTGTTTTTTTGATAAACTTCAGGAAGAAAATCAAAAACAGTAACCGATAGTAGGAAAGCCCCACTAAAAGCCAGTAGTAACTTTAACTGTTTTTGCTTTTTCGGTTTTAGTATAACAACAATTAAAAAACCTAATACAACCGCTAATATTGGTGAAATAATAGTTGGCATTGAAGTTATTTAAATTTTTTGTATGAAACGGAAAACTTCGATTTTTGTATCATAATAGTTTAATTCTTTTGTTCTTTGTTAAGAACCACAGGGTGCAAAAATAGCGAAGTTAGATTTTAAAATGCGACATTTGTTTGTCAAATAATTTTTTTTAAATCATGTTATTATTTAAAAATCATAATTAAACGTGGCGACGTTCTTTTGTCGAATTTATTCAGTTTAAAATCGCCATAAATGTCAAGCAGATTAACATTTGCTGCTTCAAATAAGGCTTTAAAATCATTAAGCGTAAAAGCACGAACACGTTCTTGGAATTGAAAATTTTCGCCTTTAGTAGTAAAAGAAATGTCTTTTATAATGTGGGCGTCGTTTACATAGCGCTTTTGATGGAAATCGATACCTTCAACAGTTTTAATATCTTCAGAAACTAAGTGGTCGATAACAAATTCAGTATTCATAAAGTCAATAACTCCAAATCCAGATTTATTTAAATTGGCCTTAATAGCTTTAATTGTGTTTAGATTGTCTTCATCTTTATCGAAATAACCAAAACTAGTAAACAAATTAAAAACGGCATCAAATTGCTTTTTGTAGGGTTTACACATATTATGCACCTCGAAACGGAGCGTGTCGTTTTCAAACTGTTTCGCATGATTAATACTATTTTCTGAAAGATCGACTCCAGTAACATCATAACCCATACTATTTAAAAATACCGAATGCCTACCTTTGCCGCAAGCAAGGTCTAATATTGTGCCATTTTTGGGAAGGTTTAGGTAGTTGGTTAAGCTAGACATGAAGGTTTCCGCTTCAGCATAATCTCTGTCCTTGTATAAAATATGATAAAACGGCGTATCAAACCACGATGCATACCACGTTGTTTTGTCTTTTGGCATAGTCATTTCCCATGTACATGGGAATCTCATTTAAGTTAATTATTAGATAGGGCAAAAATAGAGTATTTTTGCAATCTATTGGACGAAAAAAATGGAAGAAAATTTCAAAATGGTGGCCAAAACTTTATTTGGTTTTGAAGAATTGCTAGCGAAAGAGTTAACCCAATTAGGAGCACAAGAGGTAAAAGCAGGAGTGCGCCATGTTAGTTTTTATGGCGATAAGGGGTTTATGTATAAAGCCAACTTGGCATTGCGCACCGCTACCAAAATTTTAAAGCCAATTAACACATTTAGGGTTAGAAATGAAAAAGACCTATACGACCAAATTTATAAAATGAATTGGACGCAATATTTAAAAGCCTCTGGATCGTTAGCTATAGATACGACTATAAATTCTGAACTGTTTACGCATTCTCTCTACCTGTCTCAAAAAACAAAAGATGCGATAGTTGATAAATTTAGAGATGAAACAGGAGCGCGCCCAAGTGTAGATTTAAAGTTTCCAGATTTAAAACTGAATGTGCATATTGATCGAGAAGTGTGCAACATATCGCTAGATTCTTCTGGCGACTCACTTCACAAAAGAGGTTATAAAACGGCGACGAATATAGCGCCTATAAATGAAATACTAGCGGCCGGATTAATTATGTTATCTGGTTGGGATGGAGAAAGCGATTTTATGGATCCGATGTGCGGCAGTGGTACTATTCTGGCAGAAGCAGCGATGATTGCATGCCATATCCCTCCTAATTTAATGCGTAAAGAGTTTGCTTTTGAGCGTTGGCAGGATTGGGACGTTGATTTGTTTGAAAAAATAGAGGAATCTTTACTTAATAAAACGCGAGATTTTCACCATAAAATATATGGTTTCGATAAATCGCCAAGTGCGGTAGCAAAGGCAAAAGAGAATGTAAAAAATGCGCATTTAGAAGAGTTTATTACGATAAAACATGAGGATTTTTTTAAAACTCAAAAAGCAGGAACGGATAAATTACATATGGTTTTTAACCCCCCTTATGGTGAGCGTTTAAATATAGAAATGGAAGCTTTTTACAAGGCTATAGGCGATACCTTAAAACAAAATTACGCCAATACAGAGGCCTGGTTTATTACTTCTAATTTACAAGCATTAAAACATGTAGGACTTCGCCCATCTCGAAAAATACATTTAATGAATGCCAAATTAGAGTCGCGGCTAGTGAAATACGAAATTTATGCTGGAAGTAGAAAAGGCAAGTATATGAATAATTAAAGTGATTAATCATTAAATTTTATAATGCACAAATAAAGACATTAATTAGGTTAACTCTCATATTGAGTTATCCATTATTCTTGGTAATTGTACTGGGTTTCTTTTTTATGCCGTATTCAAAAAGTTATTTAAAAGAAATACTTGCCTTTGGGTTTTTGACAGCAATAGTAATAAGTATTAACATTTTTATAGTCAAGAGGAAATTTAGAAAAAGAATGATTATAATATCATTACTAATACTTTCCGTTTTCACCTTCATTAAATTAAGTTTTTATGTTAATTACGAAACTAAGATAAGCGCTTCTGCATTATATGTTATTTTTGAAACCAATAGGAATGAAGCCTCAGATTTTATCTCTAATTATTTTAATATAACTGTATTTGTAATTCTAATGCTGTTGTTATTATTTCTTTGGTATAGTATTAGTTATTTATTTAGGAATGAAAATCTTAGCTTTAATAATACTATTGCACATAAAATTTTGGCTTTTTTAATAATTGTAATATCTGCTTTTTGTATTAATTGGAAATTGAGTCGTGAGAACATTGTGTTAATGAGTATTAAATCTTATGATGATTATGTAGAAACAAAAAGTCTATTAAGAAAGAATTTAGCACGTCCATTGAGTAATAATATTACAGATATCACCAGTTTAGATATGCCGCAAACTTACGTGGTTGTAATTGGTGAATCAACTTCAAGATGGCATATGCAATTATATGGGTATGATCGAGAAACAAACCCTAAACTAATAGAAATTAAAGATGAGCTTATTGTTTTTGAAGATGTAATAACTTCTAATGTACATACTATTATTGCTTTAGATAAGATCTTAACCTTTTCAGATTTTAATAATCCAAATAAAGAGAAAAATGCATCTATTGTTCAATTAGCAAATCAAGCTGGATTCGAAACTTTTTGGATTTCTAATCAGAGGCCAGTTGGCTTACATGAGAGTGTTTCAACATTAATAGGGAATGCTGCAAAAAATAAAATGTTTTTAAATACGGATAATTCTGACTATGATATTTATGATGATAAACTACTTCCAGAAATTGAAAAAGCTCTAAATAAAAAGGGAAACAAAAAGATGTTGTTTATTCATTTAATTGGGGCTCATAGTAGGTATTTGAGACGTTATCCTAAATCGTCAAATTATTTTAAATCTAACAAAACAAACGCATCATATACACATAAAAAAGCATTTAAAATGATTAATGAGTACGACAATGCGATAAGGTTTAATGATTATGTTGTTAGAGGTATTATTGAGAAAGTAAGAGCAGTTAATACAAATAGTTATGTGTTGTATTTTTCAGATCATGGTGATGAAGTTTATGATACCATGGACCTAGTTGGTCACAATGAATATTATGGAACTAAGCCAATGTATGATGTGCCATTTATAGGGTGGTTTTCTGATGAATATAGAAGCTTAAACCCAGAATTATTTAAAAATTCTGAGCTGTATAAACGGCCTTATCTCCTTGAAGACTTTATTCATAGTTTTTCAGACATTAGTAGCATAGAATTTAAAGGTATTAATTATGAAAAAAGTATTTTTAGTGACGCTTTTAAAACTAAAAAACGGTTAATAAGAAAAAATGAAGATTATGATAAGAGAAAATAAAATAATTTTTATTGTTTTGTTTCTTTTTTTGATTTTAGGTTTTTCGTACAGATATAGCCCAAGACGGATAGAGTTTATTGGTTATTATGATAAAGTATTAGCTCATCGGGTTAATAGTGTAGAAAAATTAAACAGTTCGTTAAATTATTTTACAGGAGTAGAGTTGGATTTAGATTACAATAAAACGAATAACAGTTTAGATGTAAATCATCCACCTGCAAAATCAATTAATTTAAATTTTGAAACTTATATCAATCAAATACAAGAAGGTACTTTTCCAATACTATGGTTAGATATAAAGGGATTGAAATTAAACAATGCAAATGCCATCTTTTTAAAACTGAATACTATTTTTGAGAAAAGAAATTATCCAAAACAAAAAATTTTAATAGAGACTTTGCATCCCGAAGCATTGCCAATTTTTACTGCATATGGATATAAAACAAGTTATTATTTACCGCAAAAATTACATGAAAAGGAAGGAGAGGGTTTATTAAAAGAAATTAATAAAATAAAAATGGTTTTAAAAAGTCAACCTTATATAGGCATATCTTGTAGTTTTGAAGATTATGAGGTGATAAAACAATATTTTCCAAAAAGAACTAAATACATATGGGTAATAACAAGCCCCTATCGCATAAAATATAAAAAAGTAAGAGCTGTGCTTAAAGATCAAAAAGTAGAAATAGTTTTAACTAATTATCGATCTTTTTTTGGTAATCGCTAATTTTATTTTCACTATTCTCCCTAATAAATTAAGGAATTAATACATTACAACTCCCTTAACAACACTCTTGTAAATAAATGAAATTACCCCGAAATAAAATGGTATAAAAAAGGCTCAAGGATGAGTTGTCTTTGAGCCTTTTTTAAATTAAAATGTCCTTTTAGTTTTTAACAAATCGGGTAATTTGTTTCCTGTCATCAAACGAAATATAGTAAACCCCGTTAGATAAATTAGACATATTTATTTGGTTTTTGTCTCCTTCAATTAATTTTTTTCCTGAAATGGTGTAGACTACCCATGAATTATATTCCCCTTTTATATTAATATAATCACTCGTTGGATTAGGGAATACGGAAATATTTGTCTTGTTATTATTAAGTGTAGGCACAGATAAAGTGTGATCATTAATAATTATAGTATCTGTAGCATCCACAAAAACAGAGGTGTTGTTTGCAGCCGAAAAAATAACCAAAACGATTCTATGCCCATTAGGCAATGCAGAGGTTGGCGGTATAAACTGTCCATTTGTAAATGTGGTTGGAATGGTATAATTATATTCAATAGTAGCTTGATTTGGTCCATCATCTGGAACAATAGTAAGAAATTCACTACTAGCGACCTCTCCTCCATTTTCATCTACTTGTCTTGTAAGAATACCAGCATAAGATAAATCTTCCTCTACACCGTTTTCAACTTCGGTTTGGTAGGTTATTCTTAGTTCTACGTCTTGTCCAACATCAAATACGGGATCGGTCTTACCAGACGGGATGTATTCCGATCGGTTATCGAAAGTAATAGATCGTTGTCTATCTTCAGGACCATTAATATCATCAACCGGCTTGTAAACCCGCATCCAATCAACCCAAAAAATATTTTTATTATTATTGAGCTCAGCATCTGTAGGTCCTGGCCGCCAATCGGTTTGGTTTTCACAATCAATAATAATATCCATAGCCTTATTTAAACCTGTACCATTAGTATAATTTCTTGGATCTATAATGTCACGCCCGGAGACAGTTCTCACTAAAACACCATCGATGTAATACTCTAAATTCCAAGGGTCTTTCCAATAGCAACCATATCTATGATAGTCGTTTCTCCAAGGTCTTCCTCTTCTGTATATCCAACTTCCGGGGTCTGTGGGTTGATAATCTTGAAATGGATTTCTAATAAACACATGATGACTAACGTGCATTCTTTCTGCAAACCATTCTTGGCCACGTCTACTACTACCATAGCCTTCCATAGCATCTATTTCTTGAGTATCATCTGGACTTAATAACCAAAAAGCATTTGCTAAAGTTTGATCCATTATCTTAGCTTCAATTTCAAAATAAACAGGGAACTTAAGCCTTGTTTTATTTGTGATTATTCCACAATAAACCCTATCGGTTCCCGGAACACGATTGGCTTGTATGCCTAATTCAGAACCATTCGTCCATGCTTCATTAGCACGCCATTGGGTTTTTCCAGGGCCACTCCAGTTACCGTGATATGAAGCATACCATTTACGCGTAAATTCTGGAGGACGATTGCCTGCAGAACTCACATAATTAAAGTCATCAGAGACTCTAGTTTGTAATTGCCATACTTTTCCTTGACCCGGATTTGCTGGAACTGGAATGCCTTTCCAATCTTGAGCATTTAATATAAAGCCAAGACTTAAAAGGATTACTAAAAAAGTGTTTTTTCTCATAGTGAACGGTTTTTTGTTTAAGCTTTAATCATAAAATTAATATTTAAAATATTAACAAAGTATTTAAAATTATAATTATTAGCTAATAATTTACTTTTAATCACAATTTATTAAGAATAAATGTATAATTGCATGCAGAGGCATTATTAATTGATTTTTTTTCGATTAAAAGAAAAAAACATCTGTTAATTGTCTTTTCTTAATGGGGAAGTGCTTAGGTGTCTGGTTTTGCCTAACTACTATTAAAAAATAGCAAGGGGTTAAATGTTCACCTAACAGGCTGAATAATACAGGGGAGAAAATAATTCTGGATATACAAGATAATACGGTGAAACCAATTAATTCTAGATCTTAACGAGACTCTTAAATATTTGAAAAATTAAGAGTTGAATAGAGTTCTAAGTTTTGGATCAGGATGGTGATAGGATGAAAAAAAGACAACTATTTAGATTCGTTGTCTACCTCTTGAATTTTCTTTTTCTTTTGACTGCTCTTTTTATAAAAAGGGATTAAGTAAGAAATACTATAGCCATATCCCACGCCAAATTTTGAGCTATCATAAGTTCTATTAAACCCCGGAATGTATAAGTTTTGAAAATTTTCTGGTTTTTCTTGAGAAAGACTTCTTTTTAGTTGCACATTTAAGCCAAGGTATAAGTTGCTAAATAACTCTGCTTTTATACCCAATATAAATTCTAGCCAAATGGCAGAGAGATCATTAAATTCCATTACGGTATTATTTTCGAATTGAGTTGGCCAGTATTGATTAGTGTTATAAATAAGAAACCGATTTCTTTCATGGCTAAAGGCGCTCGCTCCAATTCTAAAACCACTATAAATCATGTTTTCCATACCAAACCAGTTATCGAAAAAATTATAATCTGCGCCAACTTTAAAATAACTTCCAGAGGTGGTCACTTCTAAGTTATCGGTATCTGTTGTTTTCTTTTCATTCCCTATTTCACCTGCGATATACCATTTCTTAGTGAGTCTAAAGTCGCCTATTACTTCAAATCCGTCAAAATCATCATCAAAATAAGAACGTGCTAATTTGCTTAAATCTGTACCTAAACGCAACCCGTATTGTTGTTTATATTTAATAGAGTCATTTACTTTAGTCTCTGGTATGGTATCGTTTTGAGCAGAAATAGAACCACAAAACACCAATACTAAAAAAAGGCTAATGGAAAATGTTAAAGTGCGTTGTTGTTTCATCTTCTACCGATTGATTGTCGTTTAGTGGTAATATAACTTGTATCCAGTTATCTGTGTCGTTTTCAAATTGAATAGCAACATCTTTATAAATTGTTTTATAGCCGCAAGCTCTGGAAACAAAAACTTCTATTGGGGTATAAGTAATTGTTATAAGGTCTTCATTTCCTGAAATAATGGTTTCATTTCCATCTATTTCGGCATTTCTATATAAACTAAATTGCGTACTGTTTTCATTAGTTTTAAGAGGTAGTATAATTTGCCTGGTGTTCACTGCTCTAAAGTTTTCTAAAATCATATCATTGCCTACGCCTTTAATAGCTAATAATGGCACGGTTTTCGGACTTGCTAAATCTGAAATATTTAAAAAATCGATAACTAGTCTTGGTGTTGTAGGCGTATCTGCAGCACATATGTCGTCTCGCTCACAGCTTAAAGCTAATGTAAGAAACAGAATACTGCATGAAAGTAGTCCTAGTATTTTTTTCAAATTATAATTTATTTTTCGCATTTTAGCACAGCATCATAAAACGATTAATCTTGTTTTAGCGTTTTTCTAAAAGTACAATATTTTCAACATGATACGTTTGCGGGAACAGATTGGGTTTTTTATCAGTAATAATAAGGGTTTCCATAGTTTTTGTTATGCACTGTTAATAGCTAGTATGAGGCTATTTAGAATTAATATAAATTATACTATTAAGTTTTTACATTTGCAAAAACACTTAATTTTACCAACGAATCTGTACGAAAAATGTCGGGTATTTAATTATGAGAGGTAAAATAGTAATAGATGGAGGTAAAAAAGCTCTAACAAAAAAAGGCTATCCAATTAGAATAAGTTTAACCCAAGAAGGGAAAAGAAAATTCATACAAACTAAATATCATACTTTCAAAGAGCATTGGGACAAAGATAATGCTTTACCTTTAAAAAACCATCCAGACTATTACAATTTACTAGACTATTTGCAAATTAAAAAACTAGAGCTTAGAAAAGTAATTGCCGAGTCTAAAATAAGGTATATGCACTTAGAAGAAGCAGTAAAGATTTTAAACAATAAATCAACCGGTATATTTTATGATGACGCGTTCATATTGATAAAAGACTTAAAAAGACCTTACAAAGTGCCTTTAAACAGCTTCAATAAATACTATCCTAATTATCCATATGAGGCTATAACAAAGCAAACGGCTACTGATTATATGAATACATTAATAAAGACACCTGTTAATGGAAAACCCAGAAGTATGAACGGGGTTCTATCTTATATGGATAGCCTAACTGCGATATGGAATAAGTTAGGTAAGAAAAACAATCCTTTTAGCGGAGTAAAACCTAGAGCTGTACCAACCAAAAGTAAAACATTAACTGAAGCAGATTTAATTTCAATGCGAGATAATATGCATTTATTAAAAGATAAGCATTTGTCTATCGGAAGCCAAGTCAAATATATTAAATACCTAATGCTATGTTTTTATCTAGGAGGCATTGATTTAGTCGATCTAAAGAACATGAGATATGACAAGCATGTTGTTAATGGGCGTATTGAGTTTGTTAGAGCTAAAGGAGGTACAAATGTCCAAGTGAATAACATCATCCCAGAACAGGCAAAAGAGCTTTTAAAGGACTTTGATTGTAAGCCCTATTTAGTGCCTTTGTTTAAGCTCAATAACTATGATGGGTTTATTCCTAATATAAGCAGAGACTTACATAAAATACAAAGCATATTAGGTCTTAGCAAAAAACCTTACAGCAAATCTCCTAGATACACATTTATAAACAGGGCGCAAAATATGTTGATTGACGAAAGATGCACTAAGGCTATTGTAGGTCACTCCCAAAAAACGACACATTCTATTTATAAAGATGAATTTCCGCAACACATTAAAGACGAAGCGCATTTAAAAATAATTTCTTTTTAGTAAGGTAATCCCTTACTCATTGTAAGGCATAAATTTTGCTTTGTAATTTTTATCACTAATTACGGCAAAACCCGTAAAACGATCTGCTATATCGTGTAAAAATAATGCATCTTATTTATATATTTACATTCTAAATAAACTCATAATTGTAGTAGAATTAGTATTTTTGATATAGGCAGGAATAGTCCTGTTTATATTTAAAATATTAAAGATGAAAAAATTAGCATTAGTATTCGCAACAGTATTATTCTTATCATTAGCTACTACATCATGTGAGCCAACTAGTATCAATGATGATGACCAGCAAGAACAAACTTACTCAGACAAAGACGAAGAACCAGACAGAGACTAGGAACTTATTTTACTCTTACATTATTGGATTATTGGCTATACTAATTTTTATAGCCCCGCTTGTTCATGTCAATTTTTCTAAAAAAAACGACGAGGTAACTGCTTATGAAAAAAAGTTAAGCAAGGAGTCTTTATTAATAAGCGATGAATTAGAACGATTTAATTTAAAGAGTTCCGAGGATCCAGTAATAGCTTCTTTCTTATCGGAACAAAACGAGATAGTCAATAAATTAGAGTCGGTTAAATCTGCTAATAAAAAGAAGCTTTCTCAATTCAAAGAAGAAAAACGCGTCTTTGGATGGTTAACCGTGCGCTCTTTTTTGGTGGGGTTTGGTGTTAGAATACCTTACCTGTTATTTGCCATTATAATAAGCTTCATAGTTTACAAGTCCAAACCTGAAACAAAACTTTTAAAACGATCCTATACCTTTCTTCAGGTGTCAACTTACTCGATATCATTTTATCATTTGGTATGGTGCTTCTGGTATTCGCAAGACTACCCTTTATCTTCTTATAAATACTTGGCTATAACGTTATGCGTATTATTCTCTATTGGGGTTGTTTACTACATACAGCACAGGAGGGTATTTGCTCTAAAATCTAATGAGCTTCTTAGGTCAAAAATAAAAGACCTTGTTTCATTCATATTCAAACATACTCCTTTAAGCAAGGACAACGAAAAGTGGGATTTACTTAAAAGGGTGTCTAATGGAGAATAGTAGCAAAGAGGACATATTAAATAATCTTCTAAAAGGCAACCTTATCCATAAGGATGATTACGATGCACAGATTAAACTGTTGTCTAATAATTTATCTTTTGAAGATGTGGAAAAGTCTTTAAAAGAGCTAACAGGTAGTTAATTAAGGCAAAATGTTTTCGTACTTAGTCACCGTATTTAGTTTCTTAAGCTCATAGTCAATACCATCAAGTCTTTTATTGATACCTTTAAATCCTAGCTCTATATTATCTTCCATTGTATCGATTTTAGATTCTAAAGAAGAAACGTTTTTTTCTATTAAAGTAAGTCTGGAATCTATAGCTTCTATTTTAGATCCCACAGCTTCGAGTTTAGATGCTAGGCTTTTTAATAATTCTGTGTTTTCTTGCATTTTCAAAAAGGGATTACTCACATAATATAAGCAATTATAGGCAATTAACCACTAAAAAGGGCGAAAATTAAGTTAAATAATGTTGTTGATAATATAATTTAGAAT
>CALDCO010000124.1 GCA_937937185.1 uncultured Flavobacteriaceae bacterium | reverse complement strand
AATAATATACCAATTTTTGGTATATTTGAATTAAAACAGTACTTAAATGAATAAAAACACTTCCATATCACTCGGAAATTATTTTGACCAATTTGTGCAAAACAGCATTAATGAAGGAAGATTTAAAAATGTTAGCGAAGTTATTCGTGCAGGATTAAGGCTTTTAGAAGAAGAGGAAAGTAAAGTGATTGCATTGAAGAAGGCCATTCAAGAAGGAATTGATAGCGGAATAGCTCACGACTTTGACCCTAAAATGCATCTTGAATCTCTTAAAGCGAAAAAACGCTTGAATGGCTGAATATAAATTGACTAATAGCGCTGTTGAAGATTTATCAAAGATTTGGGATTACACATTTGAGGCTTGGTCTGAAAAGCAAGCCGACAACTATTATAAAGGACTAATATCCAATTGTCAAGAAATTGCTGAAAGCCCTAATTTAGGGAAACACTACAAGGGCATATCAAAGCAGCTTCTCGGAATGAAAGTAAATCGACACGTCATATTCTACAGAACTTTAAATCCACACTATGTTGAAATAATTAGAATATTGCACGAAAGAATGGATTTAAAGCAAAGAATAACAGAATAAAACGTGACATAACAAGTTGTATATTTCATCTGCGCGCTTAAGGATGTAAACGTAGCATACAAAAGACGTTATGGTTAATTAATAGATGCAAAAAAAAAGAGTACTCATTGTTACTTATTATTGGCCGCCTGCTGGTGGGCCTGGGGTACAACGTTGGTTAAAATTTGTAAAATACCTTCCAGAATTTAATATAGAACCTATTGTTTATTGTCCGGAAAATCCCAGTTATCCTTTGTTAGATGAAAGTTTATTGGATGAGGTGTCTACCTATTCTGTAAAAGTGATAAAACACCCCATTCGAGAACCCTATAAATTAGCGAAACAGGTTTCTAAAAAAACGAAAACAATAAGTAAAGGTGTGATTTCTGAAGGAAAAAAACAGTCTTTGGTAGAACGACTCCTCTTGTATGTGCGCGGTAATTTTTTCATCCCAGATGCAAGAAAAAATTGGATAAAACCTTCCACTTCTTTTTTAACCAAGTACATTAACAAAGAAAATATTGATACGGTTATTACTACTGGTCCGCCACACAGTGTGCATTTAATAGGGCTTCAGCTTAAAAAAGAATTAAACTTAAAGTGGATTGCCGATTTTAGAGACCCCTGGACTACCATAGGTTATCATAAGCAATTAAAACTTACCAAACGCTCAAAAAGCAAACATAAAGCCCTAGAAAAAGCCGTTTTAAATAGCGCAAATCATGTTATTGTTACCAGTTGGGGCACTAAAAAAGAATTTGAACAAATCACTAAACAGCCAATAACCGTTATTACCAATGGTTTTGATGAAGAAGTTGTTGGTCCTCAAGCTTTAGATCACTCGTTTTCAATTTCGCATATAGGTTCTTTATTATTTGAGAGGAACCCCGAAGTTTTATGGCGCGTTTTATCAGATTTGGTTAAAGAAAACAGGGAATTTGAAGAAAAACTACAGCTCAATTTTGTAGGTTTTACCAACGAAAATGTGCTTCAATCGCTAAATAATAATAATTTAAGTCATTATATAAATAATATTGGATATGTATCTCACAAAAAGTCTATTGTATATCAAAAAAAATCTCAAATAGTATTGTTAATAGAAATAAATTCTGAAGAAACTAAGGCCATTATTCCTGGAAAGCTATTTGAGTACTTAATATCTCAACGGCCAATTTTGGCAATAGGACCAAAAGACTCGGATGTGGCTTCTATTTTAAAAGAAACGAATACAGGAAACTATTTTAATTACAGTGACTACGATGCTCTAAAAAAACAAATCACACAACATTTTGAAGCGTACAAGAAAAACTGCTTGGTAGTAAATGGAGTAGGCTTAGAAAAATACCATAGAAAATCGTTAACAAAATCATTAGCAACCCTAATTGTATCATTATAAAATTACCTAAATTTAACCTATGGGAATTGTAATTAATCAATCTATTAAAAATACGATTACAACCTATTTGGGTTTTTTTATTGGCGCAATAAACACTCTATTTCTCTATACCAATTTTTTATCTAAAGACTATTTTGGGTTAGTGGTTTTTATTCTCTCTACTGCAAATATTATGATGCCTTTTTTAATGTTTGGCGTTAGCAATAGCCTAGTAAAATTTTATTCGTCATATAAAACAAGAAAACAACAAAATAGTTTTCTAGTATTAATGTTATTTTTACCCCTTCTTATTATAATACCTTTAGGTTTAATTGGCACTTTAAGTTACGAGATAATTAGTCATTGGTTATCTAAGAAGAATGTTATAATAAAGGAGTACACTTGGACGATTTACGTTATCGCCATCGCCATGGCTTATTTTGAAGTATTTTTCTCTTGGAGTAAAGTACATTTGAAAAGTGTTTTTGGTAATTTTATGAAAGAAGTGTTTCATAGAATAGCTGTTTTAATAGCACTTTTAATGGTGTACTATAATTTTATAACTGTTGAAGTCTTTATTTATACTTTAGTAGTGATATACGTGCTAAGAATGTTAATCATGAAAATATATGCCTTCAGCATACGTTTTCCAAAGTTTAGCTTTCAATTTTCATTTAAAGCTAGTCCTGTTTTAAAATACAGTTTATTAATAATTATAGCAGGCTCTGTTGCCATGTTAATGTTGGACCTAGATAAATCTATGTTGGGGCAGTTAATAGTTATTGATAATGTAGCAGATTATAGCGTTGCTACATTTATAGCTATTGTTATTGCTGTTCCTGCCAGAGCCATGCATCAAATTACCTACCCGCTAACTGCCAGTTACTTAAATAACAATGATACGGCGTCATTAAACGATTTATATAAAAAAAGCTCTATCAATCTTTTTATAATAGGCGGGTTAATTTTTGTTTTAATTATTACAAATATTAATATGCTGTACGCTTTATTACCCGAAGCTTATAACAAAGGCTTGTACGTGGTTATTATAATTTCTGTAGTAAAATTGATGGATAATCTTTTGGGTAATAATAATGCTATTTTATTTAATTCAAACTATTATAGAGTCATCTTAATTTTTGGTATTGTAGTCATTATTTTAGCAGTTGTCCTGAATTTAATACTCATTCCGAAATGGAATATTTTAGGAGCAGCTTTAGCTACACTAATCTCATTCTTTATTTATAATATTTTAAAACTATGGTATGTAAAACATAAGTTTAATATCCAACCATTTACAATTCAAACATTTAAGGTGTTGTTATTAATTATTGCGTTGTGTTTTGTATTTTATTTTTGGGAGTTTTCATTTCATCCTATTGCAAATATTGCTCTTAAAGGATTATTAGTTAGTGTGTTTTACGGTGGTGTTGTTTATGCGTTCAATTTGTCTAAAGATATTTCTGCATTAATAAAAAAAATAGTGAAGCTATAATTAACAAAGTATTCCTTACATGAAAATTAATAAAAAGACTGTCTCTGAAGCGATCCAAATAAGAAAACCTGTTAACCAGCTGATAATTTGATATTGAGTTACTCTAAAAAACGAGTTTCTAAGGCTTTAGTAGGTATCATGCAGGCGTCTTGTTTACCAAACCATTTATAGCGATTTTTAGCTATAAAATCATAAACCACATTTCTAATAAAAGCGGGAACAATAAGAAATAGCGATAAGCCGTTTCTAGGGAAACCCAAATCTTTAGCAATTAATAACGCAGCTGTAGATTTTACTTTTACACCATTTTTTTTCGAATAAAGTAATATAGAATCAGTTTTGGAAGTATCAATATTATAGGTTTTAAGAATTTCTTTACCAATGCGACTCTCTAATGCGGCAAACACGAATAGGTGTTGCTTATCGTGCTTAATAACGTACTGTACTGCACGGTTACAAAGGTTACAAACCCCATCAAAGAGAATTAGTTTTTTATTTTTTGGTAATTGATCCATCCTTATTTTTTGGCTTCTACAAGCTCTAATAGGTCTACATTAATAGTCGTGGTAAACATGCCATAATTAACAATAGCCTTTCCTTTTTCTAGAGTATCTATACTTCCAACAGCTCTGCCATCGTGAATGCGAACCCGATCGCCAATTTTTAAAATGGGTTTAGGCGGCTCGGGGACGATTTGTTTTTTCTTCTTTTCTTTTTTCTTTTCGCGAATAACCGCTACTTTTTTTTCAACATCTTTTTTGAGGTGCGCTTGCTTTGTTTTTTCATGACGTTTTTGTTTAGCTGATACTTTTTTACGCTTAGAATTTTCAATTTGTACCAATCGAAACAGTTCAGCCAAAAGCTCTCGCTTTTTATTATTCTCTAAATATTTTTCAGACAAATCATTTACCTTTTGCCCAAGATATATTAAGCGTTGATTGCTATCGTATAATTCCTGATAATTTTCTAGCTTTCGCTGAATTTTAGCATTAATGCCTTCTAATTTATCAGCTTCCGATTGTTTTCGCTTTTCATTAATTTTTAAGGACTCCGAGGTTTTTTCAAGTTTAGAACGTTCCTTTTGGAGTTTAGCAATTGTTGCATCAAAACGCACTTTAGAGCGTTCTATTTTCTTTTTCGATTTATTAATTAAGCTGTAAGGAATCCCGTTTTTTTGAGCGACTTCAAAAGTAAACGAGCTGCCAGCTTGCCCTATTACTAATTTATACATCGGTTCTAGTGTGCGTTCATTAAATAGCATATTAGCATTTAACATGTGTTCTTTTTCGGTGGCTAATAGTTTTAAATTGGCATAATGCGTGGTAATAATACCAAAAGCTTTTCGCTCGTAGAAGACTTCTAAAAACGTTTCAGCTAAAGCACCACCCAATTCGGGGTCGCTTCCTGTACCAAATTCGTCGATAAGAAAAAGCGTATTCTTATTACATTTTTTTAAAAAATAATTCATCTGCTTAAGCCTATAACTGTAAGTGCTTAAATGGTTTTCAATAGATTGGTTATCGCCTATATCACTTAAAATACGATCAAATAAACACAGCTTTGAGCGTTCGTGTACGGGAATAAGCAAACCACTTTGTATCATGACTTGCAATAAGCCTATGGTTTTTAAAGTAATACTTTTTCCTCCTGCATTAGGCCCAGAAATAACAATAATTCTACTATCGGTATTTAAAGCAATCGTTTGTGGGAAGGTTTTTTCTTTTTTTTCTAAATTGGTAAGATAGAGTAGTGGGTGATATGCTTCTCTTAGTAATACAGTCCGATGCTCGGTAATTTCGGGAAGAATCCCATTCATAGATTTCGCATATTTTGCTTTGGCAGCAATAACATCAATTTTGGTTAAAAATTCTTGATAGCTACTTAATAAAGGGAAATAGGCTCTTATATAATTAGTCAGGTCTTTTAAAATACGGACGATTTCTTCACTTTCTTCGTATTCTAAATTATTAAGTTCTCGCGAGTACCTTAATGTCGTTTCAGGTTCTATATAAACAATGCTACCCGTTTTACTTCCGCCCATTATGGCACCTTTTACTTTACGCCTGTACATGGCTTTTACAGCAAGTACGCGTTTGTTTTCTACTACCGATTCTCTAATATCATCTAAATACTCTAAGTTGTGGTAAGTGGTTAAAGCCGCTGTAAAACTGGTATTTATTTTTCCTTTTAGTTGGTTAATTTGTTTGCGAAGTGAATAGAGTAGAGGTGAAGCATTATCTTTTATATCATTAAAACGATTGACCACACTGTCTATTTTTTCTATAATTGCAGTGGTAATTTCTATGGAAGACGCATAGGTATTGAGTCCAGAGTAATAGTCTTTAAATTTGTTTAAGAATTTTAAAATCTCGTTTACGGTTAACGATATAGAAACCAATTTTTTAAGACTGTGAGGTTCTAAATAAGAGTTTTCAATTTTAAGTAATTGTAATTCTTTGGTAATGGGGTCGAAACCATGATTGGGGATGCGGTTATCATTCTCGAAAGACGAGAGGTA
>CALDCO010000123.1 GCA_937937185.1 uncultured Flavobacteriaceae bacterium | reverse complement strand
TTGGAAGCAAATAGATTTACCACCACCTGTTGGCATAATTACTAAAGTATCTTTCCCTTCTAAAACGTTTTCTATAATATGTTGTTGTTTATCTCGAAAACGATCATAGCCAAAATACGTTTTTAACGAAGTGAGTAATTCTGTTTCAGATACCGTATCTGTCATTCTGTAAAGTTTAATACCCAAAATTACATATTTATATTGTTTTGGCGATATTTTGGGCGTCAGATTTAATTAAGGAGTTATTAACGAGGGTTGGGAAAGCCAGCAGTATTTCTTCTCTAATTATTTTTCTGCCGACTCTAAATTCACTTAGAATTTTATTGGTCTCAAAATTGAAGATTTTGTGTCAAGTTAACGAGAATCATGTAGAAAAATTTAAAGCACAGTTACTAAATGACCCTATTTTTTATCGAACACTAATAGTTTTTTTAAAAACAAAAAAGCCTTACTATTTCTAGTAAAGCTTTTTGTGAGCCCGATAGCCCCGTTTCGGGGGAACCTATGACCGTCCTGCTAATTATTGGGAAGCATTAGATAGAGAGTTTTTGTTAGGTTTTGAAGAGATACCCTCAATTCTCATTTTAAAAACAAAAAAGCCTTACTATTTCTAGTAAAGCTTTTTGTGAGCCCGATAGGATTCGAACCTATGACCGCCTCCTTAGAAGGGAGGTGCTCTATCCAGCTGAGCTACGAGCCCGTAGCATAAAATTTTTAACTTCTTTTGTCGGGGTGGCAGGATTCGAACCTGCGACCTCCGCGTCCCAAACGCGGCGCGATAACCGGGCTACGCTACACCCCGAGAAACCATTTTAAACGGTTAGCTCTAGTTTTTAAGTAAACTATTTAGCAGAAATAAAATAGTTTTAACGACTCAAAAATTTAAATTAAAATAGCGGAGAGACAGGGACTCGAACCCTGGCGACAGTTACCCGTCGACAGATTAGCAATCTGCTCCATTACCACTCTGGCACCTCTCCGTTAATTTTAATGAACTTTTGCAATAAAATTGCGGATGCAAATGTATAATAATACCATTTAGAACGCAACAATTTCAATTATTTTTTTTAAATATTATTCTGGGTATTCAATTCTTAAATGGTAAATATTTGCAAGCTTGCGTTTTAGAATTTTTTTAATAGATTGAATTTCTTTAAAGGTAATATTTGCATTTAAGAATTGTCCTTGTTCCATTTGCTTGTTTATAATATTCTCAACAAAGGCATCAATTTTAACTGAAGTCGGTTCTTTTAAACTTTTAGAAGCCGCTTCAACACTATCACACATCATTAAAATGGCAGTTTCTTTACTAAAGGGTTTAGGTCCGCCGTAAGAAAAGTCGTCACTATTGGCGTCTTCATTTTCTTCTTTCTCTTTCATGTAAAAATAATACACTGTACTGGTACCATGATGAGTTCTTATAAAATCGATAACGCGATCTGGGAGGTTGTTCTTTTTTGCAATTTCGATTCCGTTTAGCACGTGGTCTGTAATTATTTTGGCACTTTCTTTAGGGGGTAATTCATTGTGAGGATTAATTCCTGTTGCTTGATTTTCGGTAAAAAACACTGGGTTTTTCATCTTGCCAATATCATGATATAACGCTCCAACTCTGGCTAACATGGCATTTGCTCCAATTTCATTCGAAGCGGCTTCAGCTAAATTAGCAACGTTTAGCGAATGGTGAAATGTTCCAGGGGCTTCGTTAGATAAACGTTTTAAAAGTTTGCTGTTTGTGTCTGATAATTCTAGAAGGGACACATCTGAAACCAAACTAAATACCTTTTCATAAACATAAATTAATGGTTGCACAAATAAAGTTGCCAAACCACACAAAATAAATAACCCAAAGGTTTCCCATTTAAGTGCTTCTATCTTAGTTTCATGAATTACAAAAAATGCAAAATACGCAACAATATAAATTAGTGTTATTTGTCCTACAGAAATAAACAAATTGGCCCGCTTATAAAGTTCTGAAATGGTAAGTATGGTTACTATTCCTGCGATAATTTGTAAAAACATGTATTCATAACTATTTGGCACTATAGACCCCAGTAACAAAACGGTAATAACATGAGTAAATAATCCTAGTCTGGCATCAAAAAAGGCTTTTAATACGAGTGGTAATATGGCTATGGGAACGATGTAAATGTATTGCGAATTATAATTCACCACCAAAGTGGTTAACAAAACCATTAAGATAATATTGAAGAAAATAAAAGTAACTTTAGTATTGTTAGTAAAGACTTCAATTCTATATTTTCTCAAAAAAAGTAGCAGCATTAATAGCGCCAGAGCAACCAAAAGCGTGTAGGCAAAAGCGATTAAATAGTAATTTGAGTTATTCCAATCTTTTGATTGGTATTCAGATTCTAGTGATTTTAGAATTAAAAACTTATCGCCTTCAACAATTTCTCCTTTTGAAATGATTAAAGCGTCTTTTTCTACACTGCCTCGAGTATAGGATATCGAATTTAAAGTTTCTTTTAAAACCTTATTCGTAATTTCTTTATTATACTCAATATTAGGTTTTATAATATCAAAAAAAAGTGCCGTAAGCACCTTAGAATAGGGCTTAAACTCTTGTTTCTCTAATACCGATTCAATAATAGGTTTTACATCGGTTAAATTATACAAATTAGAATATTGAGTTTTATGTTTTTCAACTCTATTTTCTAACAGTATGGTTCTCGTTGTCTTAGGGATTGCTCTTTTTTCTGTTAAAATGCCATATTTATATAAATTTCTTATGATTTCACGACCAACTACTTTTAAGTTTTTTAGTTCTTTATTAGACGTGGAGTCTTTAAGAAGTTTAACAATACGCACATTAAACTCTTTTTCTACTTGTTTTTTTATTCCAGTATCTACATTAAAATATTGATCTGCACTGGCCTTAATGGCTTCTTTTTCTGCCTTTATTTTTTTTTCGGTTTTTTTAATCGCAAAATTAAAAGGGGCATATAAATTTTCAGACTGCCATAGTTTTCCTTTTTCAAAATCGTATTTGAATCGACTACTCTTAGGAAATAAATACACAATTAAAAAAGTGGTAAAAATAAAAAGCAACACTTTGTATATAAGTGCGTGATTTTTATAGAGCGAGTTAATTTGATCTTTCATTTAATAACTTGTGTATTCATCAAATGTAATAAAATTAGTAATCTTTGTATTCGTTTTAAATGACTTCATACGGATTACTACTATTTTTTTATTAAAAATTGATTAATTTCGTGCAGGAATAATTCAATACTAAAAACATGAGTAAAGAAGTCGTAATTGTCTCAGCTGCTAGAACACCAATAGGGAGTTTTCTAGGTGCATTATCTTCAATACCAGCTCCTAAACTAGGAGCTGTAGCAATAAAAGGCGCTTTAAATAAAATTAATCTTAAGCCAGAACTTGTAGACGAAGTTTTAATGGGAAATGTAGTGCAAGCAGGCACCGGACAAGCACCGGCAAGACAAGCTGCTATCTATGCTGGTATCCCAGACCATGTGCCCTGTACTACAGTAAACAAAGTATGCGCTTCGGGGATGAAAGCGGTAATGCAAGGAGCTCAGGCTATTGCCTTAGGTGATGCTGAAATTATTGTCGCTGGCGGAATGGAAAACATGAGTGCTATTCCTCATTATATACATGCAAGGCGTGCTACAAAATTTGGTCCTTCTACATTAATCGATGGTATGCAAAAAGATGGTTTGGTAGATGCTTACGACCAAAACGCTATGGGTGTTTGTGCTGATGCCTGCGCGACTGAATATAAATTTTCTAGAGAAGATCAAGATGCTTACGCCATACAATCTTACGAAAGATCGGCGGCGGCATGGAAAGCAGGTAAATTTGACAATGAAGTTGTTCCCGTAGAAGTCCCTCAACGTCGCGGTGATGCGGTTATTGTTGATACAGATGAAGAGTTTTCTAATGTAAAAATGGAAAAAATACCTAATCTACGTCCTGCGTTTTCAAAAGAGGGTACTGTTACCGCGGCTAATGCCTCTACTATAAATGACGGTGCTGGTGCGGTAGTGTTAATGAGTAGCGATAAAGCCAAAGCGATGGGCTTAAAACCACTAGCAACGATTAAAGGCTATGCCGATGCTGCACAAGAGCCTAAATGGTTTACCACGGCTCCTGCCAAAGCTTTGCCTAAAGCTTTGGATAAAGCGGGCATCTCCTTAAACGATATCGATTTTTTTGAGCTTAATGAAGCTTTTGCTGTAGTTGGTTTGGCAAATATTAAACTGCTGGGTATAAATGAGGCTAATGTTAATGTAAATGGTGGTGCAGTATCATTAGGGCATCCTTTAGGATGTTCTGGGGTTAGAATACTTATTACCTTACTTAGTGTTTTGGAACAAAACAAAGCTAAAACTGGTGCTGCTGCTATTTGTAATGGTGGCGGTGGTGCTTCTGCAATGATTATAGAACGAGACTAAAACGAGATTTATTCTATTCGCTTTATACAATATAAACCCTCTTCATTTTTTCTAAAAATGTTTAAGACTAATTTAAAAATTGATAATAGCTAAACATGCAATATGGTATTTGTGATTTAAGTATAGTTCCCTTACGATTCGAAGCTTCAGATAAGAGTGAGCTTGTTTCTCAAGTACTATATGGTGACATTTTTAAAATCATTGCGCATAGAAAATCCTGGATTAAAATCCGTTTGGCTTTTGATAATTATGAAGGCTGGATAGATAGTAAACAATACTTAGAAATTACAAAAGAAAACTATACCGCTCTTAATACTAAAAAATTAAAACTGTCTTCAGACTTAATAGAGTTTGTTCAAGATAAAGATCAACAATTATACCCTATTCCTTTGGGAGCTACTCTAAATGGACTTAAGCTTCTAGGGCATGAGTTTGATGGTGTTGTTATTAATGCTAAACAAAAAAAGCTTAAGATTATCGATACTGCTTTTTTATATTTAAACGCACCGTATTTATGGGGAGGAAAAACCCCTTTTGGAATTGATTGTTCTGGGTTTACCCAGATGGTCTATAAATTAAATGGCTATAAGTTGTTAAGAGATGCCTCGCAACAGGCCACGCAAGGTGTAGCATTAAGTTTTATTGAGGAAAGTGAACCAGGCGATTTGGCTTTTTTTGATAATAATGAAGGAATCATAGTTCACGTAGGTATTATTATGAAAGACAATTATATTATTCATGCTCACGGAAAAGTAAGAATAGACCGTTTAGATCATTCGGGCATATACAATGCCGAAAAACGAATCCATACCCATAAACTTAGGGTTATTAAAAAAGTTATTTAATAGCG
>CALDCO010000122.1 GCA_937937185.1 uncultured Flavobacteriaceae bacterium | reverse complement strand
CCACTACTTTGAAAGCAATCATTGGCATTCTCACTACTACATGCAAAAACAAGTATTAACACTACGATATAGATTATTTGTTTCATATTATAAGCGTATTCCTATTCCTAATGCTGCCGATTCTGCTTTTGCAGCATGTGTTTTTACCGTTACTGCCGCAAACCATTTATTCTTAAAATAATGTTTTAAGCCCAACCTAAAATAAGTTCTTCCTTGAAAATCATAAGGATAATAAGCATAATATCCCGCTTGAGAAATAATAGAGAGCTTATGAATAAATAACTCATGCCCAATAAAAACACCTGCCCTTTTGTAATCCGAGTCGGCTAAATCGGCTTCATCAGCAAACGCAATCGCGCGATAGTTTATATATTCCTTTAAAAACAATGAGAAAAACATTTCTGCACCAATATGTACCGCGCTTTTTCTATTTAAACGCTTATCTGCATAAGCCGATAAAATATAAAAAGGAAACTGTTCACTTCCTATCAAATCACTTTGGTTTATTCCTGTTCTAAATACGAAGTTATATTTAATGGGCTCGGTATATTTTTCTTTAGTAACGGTTTTAATATAGTCTGGGTCTTTTTTATTTAAATTATAAAGAAACCCTAAATTAAGTACGACAGTGTTCGCACTAGTATTTGGCTCTCTTACATTAGCATTAGAATAATGCATGATAGAGGCTCCTGCCTGAATTCCTAAGCGATCAAAAAGGCGTTCCTTTTTATAATTAAGCATAATGTAGGTATTGCTTAATAGTTTTGACCCAAAAGCAATATTTCTGGGATTCGTCTCACGGTCATAAGGATTCGTATTATAGGTTAACCCCGTACCAACACGAAATATTAATTGCCGATTTAGCAAATAAAAATTATAATGTGCTAATAGCCCTAAATTATCCCCAAGAATTTCATTTTTCAAGTCTTGGTATACAAAAGACACCCCGTAATCTGGATAATTATAATACTGCTGCCAGTCTTTCTCTCCAAAGGTTTTTTTGTTCCAACTAATAATAACACCGCTAGGGTGCCCTTGTATTAAATGAAGTATGTCTGGATTGTGAAGAGCGATATTTCCTTTAAAATTATTAACATCGATGTAAGACGAGTGCTTTTGGGCAGTGACGAACCCACTTAATGCTAAAAAAAGAAATAATACGCTTTGCTTCATTGCCATTTAAACGAATTCTGAAACAAAAATATGTAATTCATTAGAAAATTTGAGCCGCAATTGCTTTTATATTATCGCTCTTACCCATGGAATAATAATGAAGCATAGGAATTCCCGCTTTCTTTAATTCTTTAGATTGCATCACACACCATTCTATACCTACAGCTCTTACTTCGGTATTGTTTTTGCATTTTATCACTTCTTTAATTAATGTTTCTGGCAAATCGACATGAAAGCGATGCGGAATCACATTAAGTTGTTTTTTTGTAGCAATAGGTTTTAAACCTGGAATAATTGGTACATCGACTCCCTCTTCTCTGCATTTTTTCACAAAATCGAAATATTTTTTATTATCGAAAAACATTTGCGTAACAATATATTTTGCGCCATTCTTTATTTTCTTTTTTAAAAAATGAATGTCACTTTCAATACTAGGCGCCTCCATATGCTTTTCAGGATATCCAGCAACGCCGGTACAAAAATTAGTGGTGGAACAGTTTTGCAATTCTTCATCAAGGTAAATGCCTTTATTTAAATCTTCAATTTGAGCCACTAAATCACTTGCATAATCATGACCCTCTTTTTCTGGTTTAAAATAGGTTTCGGTTTTAACCGCATCACCTCTAAGGGCCATTACATTATCGATCCCTAAAAAATCAAGATCAATTAAAAAATTCTCGGTATCTTCTCTTGTAAATCCACCGCATAAAATATGTGGGATGGCATCTATTTGATATTTGTTTTGAATGGCAGCACAAATCCCAACAGTTCCGGGTCTTTTTTTAACGACTTGTTTTTTTAATAACCCACCGCCTAAATCTTTATAAACATATTCCTCTCTGTGGTAAGTAACATCAATAAAAGGAGGATCAAACTCCATTAAAGGATCAATATTATCAAAAATAGAGGTGATATGCTGTCCTTTTAAAGGGGGTAAAATTTCGAATGAAAATCGCGTTTTCCCGTTTGCATTTTTTATATGATCTGTTACTTTCATAGTATTTCCCACGACAATGGGAATCTTTTTAAATTAGTATTTATTTTATTTTTTTGGCGTTCCCCAAGGGGCGCGCTATACACTATATCTTTTGTTTTTATAGCTTTAAAAAACAAAAGGATGTCGTTGCTATCGCTAACGCAAATGGCTATTATTCATTTGCAAGATTAGGATGCAGCCATTTTCTTGCTTTATCTATAGTTATTCCTTTTCGAGCGGCATAATCTTCTACTTGATCACTAGTAATTTTTCCTAAACCAAAATATTTCGCCTCTTGGTTTCCAAAATAATACCCAGACACGGCAGCAGCAGGCCACATGGCTAAACTCTCGGTTAGAGTTACGCCTATTTGTTGTTCTACATCTAGTAACTCCCAAATGGTTTCTTTTTCTAAATGGTCTGGGCAAGCAGGGTATCCTGGCGCAGGTCGAATTCCTCTGTAGGTTTCTTTTATTAACTCTTCATTAGATAAATCTTCATTATTAGCATAACCCCAATGTTTTAATCTTATCTCCTTATGTAAATACTCGGCAAAAGCTTCGGCAAAACGATCGGCAATGGCCTGTACCATAATTGCATTATAATCGTCTTCTTTTTCTTTATAAGATGTGGCAAGTTCTTGGGCACCAAAAATAGACACACAAAAAGCGCCCATATAATCTGTTATCCCTGTTTCTTTTGGCGCGATAAAATCGGCCAACGCTATGTTAGGAACGCCTTCTCTTTTCTTTAGTTGTTGTCTAAGTGTTCTAAACACAGCGATTTCTTCTCCTTTTTTAGAAATAGAAATGTCATCATCGTTAATACTATTTGCTTCAAACAAACCAAAAATAGCTTTTGGTTTTAACCATTGTTTTGCCAAGATCGTTTTAATCATTTCTTGTGCATCATCATACAATTGTTGCGCTTGTTCTCCTACAATAGCATCGGTTAAGATCTCAGGAAATTTCCCATGTAAATCCCATGAAATAAAAAAGGGTTTCCAATCTATAAATGGCAATAGTGCTTTTAAACTTAATTGTTTTAAGACCTGAATTCCTAGAGCGCTGGGTTTTGTTATTTTAGTAGTCTCCCAATCTATCGCATACTTCTTCTGTCTTGCTTCAGCTATAGAGATATATGATTTTTCTTTACCGCGCTTTAAAAATTTTTCCTTAAACTCATCATAATCCTTCTTTAATTTAGCGACGTAGGCATTGGCTGTTTTTTTATTTAACAAATCGCCTACCACAGTAACTGCCCTAGACGCATCATTAACATGAACCACTGCATTTTTATATTCAGGATTTATTTTTACTGCAGTATGTGCTTTAGAAGTTGTTGCGCCACCAATTAATAAAGGCACCGTAAAATTTTGGCGCTCCATTTCTTTGGCGAGATACACCATTTCATCTAGAGAGGGCGTAATAAGCCCAGATAGGCCAATAATGTCTACATTTTCTTCTTTTGCTGTAGCAATAATTTTTTCTGGTGGTACCATCACCCCTAAATCTACAATCTCATAATTATTGCAACCCAAAACGACACTTACTATGTTTTTTCCAATGTCATGAACATCGCCTTTTACCGTTGCCATTAATACTTTTCCTAAAGCTTTTTGCTTCTCCCCTTTTTCGGCCTCAATAAAAGGATTTAAATACGCTACTGCTTTTTTCATGACTCTAGCCGATTTCACCACTTGAGGTAAAAACATTTTACCAGCGCCAAACAAATCGCCTACAACATTCATCCCAATCATGAGGTGACCTTCAATAACTTCTATGGGTTTTTCAGCCTGTTGTCTTGCGGCTTCAACATCTTCAA
>CALDCO010000121.1 GCA_937937185.1 uncultured Flavobacteriaceae bacterium | reverse complement strand
GAAAAAGCCGTCAAATTGAGTGATTTTTCAAAGTGAAACGAAGAAAAAATTGTATCGAAATTAGGCTTTTGATTGAAAATTTATTGGTCTTAGATACCATTTTCTATCGAAAATCACTCTGACTGATGTAAATTTTCTTGTGGTGAACTCAAGTTAATTACAAAAATTAATTGGCAACAATACTGCTATAATTTGCATTAATAATGATCGTTTTATCTGAAGAATTTTTTGGGTTGCTTTTAATTGTTTTATTGGAGATCTTTTCATTATTTAATGTTGAGCGATTGCCATTAAAATAAAGATTATAATCTACATTTGGTAAGTTAATATGAGCGTCACTATTCTCTAAAATAATATTAAGTGTTTTAAAGGTTTCCTCTAAATTATTAATGTCTAAATTCCCAAAACTCCCATTAATTATTGAAGTATCTAGCAAGCTATTAATATTAATGTTTGAAGAATTAGAATTCAAAACAAGTTGTTTTACCTGATTAATTTTTGCATTTTCAACAAAATCGAGCTTTAACTCGCCTTGATCCCAATTAGTAACTTTAACAGGGGAATAGGAAACATTGATGGAAGTTTCGCTTCCATCAATGTTATTTGCTAATAAACTGGTGTGGGATAATGTCGCTTTCGCATTATGTATCGTAGACGCAAACTTTAACTCCCCATGCCTTACATCTAAATTGAGTTTGGCCTTTTTTGGCATTTTAATGCGTATGGTTTTCTTTATCTTTTGATTACTATTATACGTTTTTCCGCTTTTGTATTTGTTTTTCGATTTTTTTATGATCACTTTATGCTTTCTCTTTTTTGAGTGCTTACTATGCTTTTCTTTTTCAAATTCATTAGCAAACTGTTCTCCAAAACGTTCACCCCAAGCTTCCAATTTAGGCGCTATTTCGCTTTCAAATCTTTTTCCAAAGGCTTCTCCCCAAATCTCCATTTTTTCTCCGAATTCTTCTCCAAAATTTTCACCCCAAATTTCCATTCTTTTTTCTAAATCTTTTCCGTAGGTTTCTTCGAAATGCTTACCAAATTTATCTCCCCAAGCTTTCATGTCTTTTTCATAAGATTCAATATCTATTTTATTTAACTCCTCTGCCCAATTCTTCATTTTTTCTTGGTAATCCTTGCCGTATTCTTTTTCATACTTTTTACTCCATTCTTCTAAATACGCTTCACCTCGATTTTTATATTCTCCATAATCAAAAGTAACATTAGAAATGCCCTTTGGTAATTCTGGTAACTTTGGTAATTCTGGCATATTTGGGTATTTTAATAATTCTGGCAAGTCTGATAAACCAGTTAAAACACCATTTACTAATTCAGGAATAGCAATCATCTCTGGTAAATCTAATAAATGCACTTCTAATTCTTTTAAAGCATCCAAAGAGGCCTCGTTTAATTCTAAACACTCATCTTCCCATGCATTTCCAGCTCCATTAGAATTTATAATCACTTTATCTGTAGACCCATTAACATTAATATTCCAATTATTATAGGCTTTTTCAAAAGCTTCTGGGCTTAATTCATCACTTTCTATAACGGCCTGAATTTCTACAACATCTTTATTCCACGTATCTATTTCTATATTGTTATAACTGGTATTTAAATGAATAACGACGTCTTTACTCGCTTTAATAGACTGGTCTATTTTTATTTTCTTTTGTTGCGCTTTTGCACTAGTAAAAACTAGTAAAAAAAGCAGTAGTATTTGTATTGATTTCATGATTTTCCTTTTTTGATACTATGAATCGGTCTAACTTTTTTTAAACTTAAACTTGATTTGTAGTTATCGTATTTATTTTTTTTAATTGTTCTTTTAAACGGTACATTAGGTTTAAACGTAGTTTCAAATTGCTAATTAATGCATTTACAGTTTGCTCGTTTGGCCCTTGATTATTTAACTCTATAGACAACTTTTTATATTCCACATTAAGCATTTCTAACCTATTTACATAGCCATCAAACAGTTCTTTGTTTTCTGAAGTGACCTGTACTTTAGATAATTCTAGATTAATATTTGCGATATAATAATCTTCTACTTTTTTTAAATCTGGAGAAATATCACCTAAACTTTTTGTAGATATATTGGTTTTTACATCTACTATTTTAGTATTCTGAGTTGTTTCTTCAAACTGAAAATAATGATAGCCACCAACTCCTAATGCGATAAATAATAATAGACTAGCTGCCATACCATACCAAGAAAAGCGTAATTTTTTTTGCTCTGGGAGTGCTTTTTCTAATTTATCAAAAAAACGATTCTCATGCCCTTTAGGCATGGCCTCTTTATTTTCTAATAAAGGCGCTTCTTGAAATAGTTCTCTAATATCCTTCGACATAACTTTTTTGTTTTAATAATTCCTTTAAATGTTGCCTACCACGAGATAATTGTGTTCGCGAATTAACTTCTGTGATGCCCAATATTTTAGAAATTTCTTGGTGGTCGTACCCTTCTATTAAATATAACTTTAGCACGCATTTGTATTTATCCTTAAGGCTATTTATTGCTTTTTTAATAGTTTCTATTGTCATACCATCTTCTACCAACCATTCGTTATCTATACTTTCTATTACTTTAAGGTGCACCTCTTCCAATTCTACAAGTTGTTGTTTTTTAGTTTTTAAGCAATCGATACAGGTATTAATAACGATACGTTTCAACCAAGCTCCAAAAGTAACTTCGCCTTTATATTGATTTAAATTTTTAAAAGCTTTGATAAATGCTTCTTGAACAGCGTCTTCTGCTTCCGCAGAATTATTTAAAAACCGTCGAGACACAATATACATACCATTGCAATACTGGTTGTACAACTGCATTTGCGCTTTACGATTGTTGCGTTTGCATTGTTCGATTAAATCAACTTTAAACACGTATTAATTTTTAGTTTTTGCTGGTTTTCAATATAATGACGAAAGAAAAGATAAAACGTTGCATTTTTTTTTATTTTTTTACAAGATTTAAGACAAAATCATGTCATTACGCAATTAAGCTGCGCTATATTTGGTGCAACTATCCAATAAATGAGATAGACTAAAAAACTAATAAAAAGAGCTGCTATTTAGAGATTAAATGCGTTTTCTAATGCTATATTTTTTACTTTTGCATTGGAGTTTAAGCCTAAGATTAGATTAGGATCGGGGCAATTATTCTTGTAAAAAGCGAGGTCTGTTATGCTAGAAACGCCCGGGTAATCCCCTTTTTTTCCTTGCATATCGTTAATGACTTGAAAATGCAAATGAGGCGCATATTCTCCATTAATTTCAGAAACACCTATATGCGCTATAACTTCACCTTGTCTTACTGTGTCACCTACTTTAAGCTTAGTAATCGAATCCATACTTAAATGGCCATATAAGGTATGAAATACCAAACCATGCAGCTGATGCTTTAATATAATAGTAGGGCCATAATCGCCATGATTAGTGTTGTTATTAAAACTGTGTATCTCTCCATTGAAAGCTGCTAAAACTTGGGTTCCAGCATTCGTCCAAAGATCTATCCCCAAATGAATATTTCTTTCTTTTTTATTAGTAGATTTACTAAAATACAGACTTCTATCGTACAAGTTTCTTTTTTCTAAATAACCACCAAAAGCAACTTCAGCATTTCTATTTTGAAGATAGTTTTTAATATAGTAGTCCCAAGATTTGTAACAGCCAACATCAAAATGTTTTAAATCGGTATTGTTTAGAGATAAATCAATAGGTACGTAACTGTTTTTAGGAATTGAACGATCAATAATAGGAATGCCTTCCAAATAAATATGGGATAAAAAAGTAGACTCTAAATTCATAGGATTAAATTTAATTGCAAATATAATAAGTGACTTAGTTAAATCTTAGAAGGGAGAGTAGGTAACTTAAAATCATTTATTTTAGGTAAATGGTCTATAAAGTAGCCTAATTTATTTTTGAAACATCTCTTTTTTAGACCATTTCTCTTTCTTAAATTTAATGATATTAACCCAAAAAGAAAAATTAAAAGCCATTAAATTTCTAATTTTATTAACATATGTTAATTTAAAAATAATTTTTACAATAAAACAAATCCCTATTAAACAGCGTTAATATATATAACTACCAGCAAAATTTAGATTATTTTAACTTCAAATTCCCTCCCTTAAATGAATACATTTTTGAAACGATTTATTTTATTTTTAGTTGTTATTGTTATTGGTGTTTTTGGTTATTCGTATTACAATGACGGCTTGCTAAGCCAGCCTTTAAGCCCTAAAAAAACGGTTACTTTTACTGTTGGTGATACAAAGCTAAAAGTTTTTTATAATAGACCCTCTAAACGAGATAGGGCTGTTTTTGGAGCCCTGGTCCCTTACAACCAAGTGTGGCGAACTGGCGCTAATGAAGCGACTACTTTTAAAACCAATACCCCCTTAAAAATAGGTAACGATTCACTTCCAAAAGGAAAATACACCCTCTGGACAATACCCAAAGATACCGCTTGGACTGTTATTTTTAATTCAAAAATGTATCCTTGGGGTGTCGATGAAACCATGAAACCCATGCGAGAACCTAACTTCGATGTGATACAATATATTGCTCCTGTTGAAAAATTAAGGCGCACCGTAGAACAATTTACTATCGCTTTTGATAATTCTACAGATAATTTATCTTTAACTATGGCTTGGGACGATACTAAAATTGTAGTGCCTCTTAAATAAAGTAACCCACTATTATAAAAAAAGAAAAAGAAAGCAAAGTAATACTTAACTTTGATATTAAATTCGTTTTAGTATTAACTATTTGAATTCATACTATTGAATACAAAATCTAACAAACCAACTTTAAAAGAAAATAAGGGCATTGCTCAACCACAAATAGTGAGTAAAACGGCGATCTCTAATATTAAAAAAAAGAGAAAATCCCCGCTTTCCTCCGAAAAATTAATTAAAGGCATTTTGGAAGGGAATATTACGGCTTTAAGCCAAGCCATTACACTCGTAGAAAGTAAAAATAGCAGGCATTTAAAAAAGGCAAATACCATATTAAAGGCGTGCTTACCTCATGCCAACCAATCCATTAGAATTGGAATTACAGGTGTTCCTGGTGTTGGTAAAAGTACTTTTATTGAAGCTTTTGGTATGCACTTAACGGCTCTTAATAAAAAAGTAGCTGTACTAGCTGTAGATCCTAGCAGTTCTATTACTCGGGGGAGTATTTTAGGCGATAAAACACGAATGGAAGACCTTGTAAAAAATAAGAGTGCCTTTATTAGGCCCTCAGCTTCTGGGAATTCCTTAGGAGGAGTGGCACGTAAAACAAGGGAAACAATAATTTTGTGTGAAGCTGCTGGTTTTGATACCATAGTTATTGAAACAGTTGGTGTTGGGCAAAGTGAAACAGCAGTTCATAGTATGGTCGATTTTTTCTTATTACTAAAACTTGCAGGTGCTGGCGATGAATTGCAAGGCATTAAACGTGGTATTATAGAAATGGCAGATACGATAGCCATTAATAAAGCCGATGGCGATAATTTAAAGCGTGCCAAATTGGCCAAAGTCGAGTTTAATCGCGCATTGCACCTCTATCCAGAAAAAAGCTCTAATTGGCAGCCTAAAGTGGTTATTTGTAGTGCTATAAATAATGAGGGTGTAGCTGCGTTATGGGCTATTATTGAAGATTATTTTTCTAAAACCTCAAAGAATAACTACTTTGAAGAAAAACGCAAGGCACAAAATAAATATTGGTTACTTCAAACCATAGAAGAACAATTGAAAAGTGATTTTTTTAATTCTAAAAAAATTAAAAAAGAACTACTTAAACAAATGCAATTAATTGAAGGAAATAAAACCACTCCTTTTGCGGCTGCCGAGTATTTGTTGGGGTTGAAATAACAATTCTTAAATTCGTTTTCGTTTAAAAATTTAATGTTTATACTTAGGGGAAAAACACCCAATTTTAAAATTGTTAAGCAGTTTAAAATGCTGATAAACAGTATTTTGATTTAAAAACTCATGGTCTTGTTTTTTTCTAATGTTAAAGGCATTCATATAAAATGTAATTTTGTGACACAACAAAACAACCATCTTATTATGAAAATCATGAAATCCTTATTAATCATTGTATTATTATCACTTGTAGTTCAGTCATGTGAAAACGCAAAACCTTTTCAGAATGATAAATTTATAAAAAGGCATATTATCCCAATTAATAACGCAATTACAATGCAGCAAGAGTTTAAAACTTTAAGGATAGACTCATTAAAGCCAATCTTGGAGAAAACCTATGGTGCTAAAGATTTTAAAGACACACAATTTGTTTGGTTTACTCTAGAGGATATGGAAAGCTACATTAATTATATAAAAGCTATAAAATCGGCTAACCCGAAGAAAGATGTTTCTGGAGTACGTATATATTTTGCGGCCTACCCAAACAAGAAAGTACTTAATGATAGAAAAATTAAACACCCTAGACAGCAAACCGTTTTTATGGTACCAACAGTAAAGTCTTATAATGAATCTGAATCTTATAAAACTATGAATCATCTTCCATTTGCCATAAGACCAGACAGTCCGAATAATCCTATAAAAGGAGACTTTGAAATTATTGAAGACTTAA
Source organism: uncultured Flavobacteriaceae bacterium (assembly GCA_937937185.1). Classification (GTDB taxonomy): domain Bacteria; phylum Bacteroidota; class Bacteroidia; order Flavobacteriales; family Flavobacteriaceae; genus JAHDGB01. Next base: position 6,955 of record CALDCO010000121.1, on the reverse strand, counting down.
TGCTAAGTCATAACAAAAAACGAAGAATCGAAGTCTACAAAACAAACAATAAAAACTTGAAATCGTCTTTTGGGGCAGCTTCATCTTCAATTTCTAAATCAAGCATTACTAACTTTAATGTAACATCACAGGTAACGGCTGGCTTAACGAGCACTATAGGGAATGAGGGAGAGCTGTCACCACCACCACCAAATAATGAACACTAAATATGCTTATTGAAATCTCCTTCAAAGCGTTAAGATCATCTATAAAATATTTTGAATTAACAACAGCTATTGTAGGGACGTTATACTTACATAAATATAAAAAAACATTTTTAAAATATTTTTTATTCACATTATGGTTTATTGTTATTATTGAATTTTTTGGCAAGTGGTATAGAATGAATATTGGAAACAATCACATTGTTTATAATGTCTACAATTTTATTAATTTTTCCTTTTTATTAATTTTATACCTAACCTACCTAAAAAAGAAAATACATAAAAAATGGGTGACTTATTTTTTAATATTTTATATCGTATCATTTTTTTTAAATTCAATAATTCAAAATTATATGACTCAAATTCAAGTAGCACCATTCATAGTAGGGGCTTTATGTATTATAATTACCATCATTTTTTATTTTTCAGAAATACTAAATAGTAATCAAGTTCTATATATTTCTAAAAATCTTTTATTTTGGATTAGCGTTGGTCTATTGCTATACTTTGTTGGAAAAATACCAACACGAATCGTGAAAAATTACTGGACTGGAATGAATGGTTATGGTTATATCTCTATTACCGAGTTTATTTTGAGTATAATTATGAATATTTTTTTCATTACAGGATTTGTATGCAGCGAGAAGATCAAGCCACATTAATACAAGAACAAGCAATCTTAATAGCTGTTTTCACATTAGTTACGCTATGTGTCATTATCATTATGCTGTTTATTGTTTTTCAAAAACGAAAAAACATCCTAATTTTAAAACAAAAAGAGGCTGAAAAACAGTTTGAACAAGAAATTAACAAAACACATATCGAAATAAGGGAAGAAACCTTTCGAAATATTAGTTGGGAATTACATGATAATATTGGGCAATTATTAACTTTAGCTAAAATTCAATTACAAAGCCAAGACCATAAAGAAGACGTTAAAACCACTTTAGATAAAGCCCTAAAAGAGGTAAGAATACTCTCTAAAGCCATAAACCCAGAAGCGCTTAATAAGCTATCATTAACAACTGCTGTACAACAAGAAATAGAACGTTTTAATCGGTTACAATACCTTTTGGCAACGCTATCTATTAATGGGGAAGAAAGACCCCTAAATGCCGAAGTGCAAACGGTCTTTTTTAGAATTTTACAAGAGTTTTTTTCCAATACCATTAAGCATGCTAAAGCCACTGCTTTAGATGTTTGTATTAGTTTTAAAGACGACCAATTAAATATTATGGCTACAGATAATGGCGTTGGTTTCGATAATGACCATATTAGTAATCTTGGCATTGGGCTTACCAACATTGATAAACGGGCCCAATTAGTAGGAGCGAAAGCCATTATTAATTCTACTATTAATGAAGGTACTCAACTCCTAATTACTTATTTTTATAAAAAAGAATTACGAGAGGAAACACAAATAACCAATTGATAATCATCGAAATATTATGATAAATACGCCATCTGATGCTAGTTTAAAGGGTAGGGCAACAAAAATCGATAAAAATAAAAAGATGAAAACAAATAAAATAGTAATTGTAGAAGATCATCTCTTACTTTCTCAGGCCATTAGTAGTTTAGTAAATTCTTTTAATGATTTTGAAGTGCTTTATCTTTGTAAGAATGGAAAAGAACTCACTACTAAATTAAAAACGCCCAGTAACTTACCAGATGTAATACTTATGGATGTTAATATGCCAATTATGAATGGCATTGAAACCACAAAATATTTAAAAGAAAACTACCCAAATATTAAAGTTATTGCGCTTTCTGTTGAAGAAGATGAAGATATTATTATAAAAATGTTGAAAGCGGGAGCCAAAGGTTATTTGCTTAAAGATGTAGAAAAAGACATCCTAGAAATTGCCTTAAATGAAGTGATTAATAATGGGTATTACCACACAAAAGATGTCTCTAAATTATTAATTAACACCCTAAATAAAGATTACAAAAATGCCAAGATTAAACTAAAAGAACGGGAAATTGAGTTTATTAAACACGTTTGTACCGAATTAACCTACAAAGAAATTGCTGAAAAAATGTTTTTAAGTCCAAAAACGATTGACGGTTACAGAGATGCCCTTTTTTGTAAGCTGGAAGTAAAAAATAGAATTGGCCTAGTGATTTACGCCATAAAAAATAAGATCATAACGCTGTAGAAGATAATTAAGGATACCACGCTTTTTTATCTAAAATATAAGGATCTTTAACTAGACTAATCCTCAATCATTACCCAATCACCTTTAGAAATTAAGGGTTCAGCCTGTTTATATTTAAGCGTTTTGTTTTCACCACTTAAAACATGTTTAATAGTGACTCTATCATTACGCCCCACTTTGGGTTTATCTCTTACAATCGTTTCTACCACTTGTGGTTGTGGCTGAGTATTTCCTGCCGCTCTGTTTTGCGCAGAACGCTCGTCTAAATTTGGAATCTCGTCTTTTTGAGTTTGCAAGTTTTCTCTTTTACGCGCTTGCCTTGCTTCACTTATGGCATTGGTGGTTTCTGTAGGCAATTCACCTTTAAATAAGAATGAAATAACATCTTTATTAACATTATCTATCATTGATTTAAATAACTCAAAAGCTTCAAATTTATAGATTAACAAAGGGTCTTTTTGTTCGTGTACTGCTAATTGTACCGATTGCTTTAATTCATCCATTTTACGCAAATGCGTTTTCCAGGCATCGTCTATGATGGCAAGTGTAATGTTTTTTTCAAAATCGGTAACTAATTGTTTTCCTTGGGTATTATATGCACTTTCTAGATCTGTCACCACCTGTAGGGTCTTTACGCCATCTGTAAATGGCACTACAATACGTTTAAATTTATCGCCTTGATTTTCGTAAACATTTTTAATTACAGGAAAAGCAACATCGGCATTTCGAGTCATTTTCTCTTTGTAATGATCGAACGCCGCTATATAAACTTGTTTCGCAATTTCAGGAGCCGATTGCTTATTAAATTCTTCTTCAGAAATTGGAGAACTCATTGAGAAATAACGAATGAGTTCAAATTCGAAATTTTTAAAATCGGTAGCTTCTTTGTTCGTTTCAGCAATACCTTCAGAAGTATCAAAAATCATATTTGCTAAATCGACACGAAGGCGTTCACCAAATAAGGCGTGGTGGCGGCGTTTGTACACCACTTCACGTTGCGAGTTCATAACATCGTCATATTCTAATAAACGCTTACGAACACCAAAGTTATTTTCTTCCACTTTTTTCTGCGCACGCTCAATCGACTTCGAAATCATTGAGTGTTGAATCACTTCTCCTTCTTTTAGCCCCATTTTATCCATCATTTTGGCAATACGTTCGCTACCAAAAAGACGCATTAAATTATCTTCTAAAGACACATAAAATTGTGAGCTTCCGGGATCTCCTTGTCTACCAGAACGCCCTCGTAATTGCCTGTCTACACGACGCGAATCATGTCGTTCTGTACCTACAATAGCTAATCCGCCAGCCGTTTTTACTTGGTCACTTAATTTAATATCTGTACCACGACCTGCCATATTGGTCGCAATAGTTACTTGTCCTGGTTTACCAGCTTCAGCGACAATATCGGCTTCTTTTTTGTGTAATTTTGCATTTAAAACGTTGTGCGGTACTTTTCTAATCGAAAGCATTTTACCCAAAAGTTCACTTATTTCTACATTAGTAGTACCAATTAAAACTGGACGTCCCGCTTGAGAAAGCTTAGTCACTTCATCGATTACAGCATTATATTTTTCACGTTTTGTTTTGTATACTAAATCGTCTCTATCCTGTCTGGCAATAGGTCTATTGGTTGGAATTTCAACAACATCTAGTTTGTAGATTTCCCATAATTCACCCGCTTCAGTTACCGCGGTTCCTGTCATCCCTGATAGTTTACGGTACATTCTAAAGTAATTTTGAAGTGTGACGGTCGCAAAAGTTTGTGTTGCATCTTCAATTTTTACATTTTCTTTTGCTTCTATGGCTTGGTGTAAACCATCGCTATAACGACGCCCATCCATAATACGTCCCGTTTGTTCATCTACAATCATGACTTTATTATCCATAACCACATATTGGTTATCTTTTTCAAATAAAGCATAAGCTTTTAATAGTTGGTTTAGCGTATGAATGCGTTCAGATTTTACACCAAAATCTCTAAACAGTTCTTCTTTAGCTTCAGCCTCTTCTTCTTTTGAGAGGCCTTTACCTTCAATTTTTGCAATTTCAATACCAATTTCCGGCATTACAAAGAAATTAGGGTCATCTTTACCCGAAAGGTATTCTATACCTTTGTCGGTTAATTCAATTTGATTGTTTTTCTCCTCAATAACATAGTACAACTCGGCATCTACCTTAGGCATTTCACGATTGTTGTCTTGCATGTAAGTATTCTCTGTTTTTTGAAGTAATTGTTTAATGCCCTCTTCACTTAAAAACTTAATTAAGGCTTTGTTTTTTGGGATACCTCTGTAAGCTCGAAGTAATTGAAAGCCACCTTCTTTATCATCTCCTGCAGCAATTAGTTTTTTGGCTTCAGCTAAAACCCCTATTAAATGTTTGCGTTGTACCGAAACAATATTATCTACTTTGGGTTTTAATTCATTAAATTCATGAATGTCTCCTTTGGGGATGGGGCCAGAAATAATTAATGGTGTTCTGGCATCATCTACTAATACAGAATCGACTTCATCGACGATGGCATAATGGTGCGGACGTTGTACCAAATCATCGGGAGAGTTAGACATGTTATCACGTAAGTAATCGAACCCAAATTCGTTATTAGTACCATAAGTAATGTCGGCATTATAGGCTTTTTTACGCGCAGCAGAATTGGGTTGGTGATAATCTATACAATCGACACTTAGGCCATGAAATTGAAAAATAGGTGCCATCCATGCACTATCACGCTTCGCTAGGTAATCGTTTACGGTCACTAAGTGAACGCCTTTTCCAGCTAGAGCATTAAGATATACTGGAAGCGTAGCAACTAGGGTTTTTCCTTCTCCCGTTTGCATTTCGGCAATTTTACCTTGATGCATCGCTGCACCTCCAATAAGTTGTACATCGTAATGAATCATATCCCATGTAATGGCCTTACCAGCTGCATCCCAAGAGTTTGCCCATATTGCTTTGTCTTCATCTAGTGTTACATAATCATGGTTGCCTGAGATTTCTCTATCAAAAGCATTTGCAGTAACCGTTATTTCTGTATTATTTGTAAAACGTTTTGCAGTTTCTTTTACTACAGCAAACGCTTCTGGAAGAATTTCATTTAAAACAGTTTCCGTAGCGTCATAAAATTCATCTTTAATTTTATCAATTTCTTGATAAATATCTTCACGCCTGTCTATGTCTTCAGTATTTTCAGACTCTTTTAGTAATGCATCAATGCGATCATTAAACGGTTGGCGTGCTTTAGCGATAGTCGCTTTAAATTCGTCTGTTTTAGCTCTAAGGGCATCATTAGAAAGCGCTTCTAATTGGCTTTCAAAAGATTTAACTTGCTCTACTACAGGAGAAAGCGCTTTAACGTCTTGTTTAGACTTATCGCCAACGAATACCTTTAATATAGAATTTAAAAAACTCATGTTTATATGTTTAATTTAAATGAACTTAATGATTAAGTTTCACTTAGTTTTATGTTAAAAATCAAAAAAGATAGATAATCTTTAGAAATATGCTTAAAATAAAGCCCTTCAAAGATACGTTTTGATGTGCAATTTAAGCACAAAAAAAGCCTCTAAATTAGGAGACTTTTAATTGGTTTTATAGGTTGTAGAGTACTATATCTAAAATTAATACTCATCCTCATTCCAGAGGTAATCTTCATCTGTAGGGTAATCTGGCCAGATTTCTTCTATCGAATCGTATGAATCTCCCTCATCTTCAATGGCTTGTAAATTTTCGACGACTTCTAAAGGTGCGCCAGTTCTAATGGCGTAATCTATGAGTTCATCTTTGGTTGCTGGCCAAGGTGCATCACTTAAATACGATGCTAATTCTAATGTCCAATACATTTATTAATTGTTTTATTTTTTGCAAAAATAATTTTTTACTTTAAATAGTCAAGAAAAAAGTGAATTATTTACTCAATAATTTTAAGAACGTCTTTTTTTCACTGAAACTATGTGATATTAAATCTTTTGCAGTGTTACTATAATCACAGAAGTATTAATTCTTTTGAGGAATCCATTTTATTTCTTCTGCTTGCAAATCATGAGACAACTTTCGTGCCAATACAAAAAGATAGTCGGAAAGCCGATTCAAATAGGTTAACGCTTCTGGTAAAAAAGGGGCTATTTCATTAAGAGCAGAGGCTAAACGCTCTGCACGACGACACACACAACGTGCAATATGACAGTATGACACTGTTTGGTGGCCTCCTGGTAATACAAAATGTGTCATTTGCGGTAATGTTTCATTCATCTTATCCATTTGCTGTTCTAAAAGTAAGATGTCTTCGGAAGATATTTTAGGAATATTCAAACGCTCTTTACCACTTTTAAGGATTGCCTTTTCAGGGTCTGTTGCTAAAATGGCACCCAAAGTAAATAATTTATCTTGTATGTGAATTAGAATATCTTTATGATGTTTTTCAATATCTTGATCGCGAATAAGCCCGATGTATGAGTTAAGCTCATCAACCGTACCATAACTGTCAATTCTAATATGATGCTTTGGAACACGGGTGCCTCCAAACAACGCCGTGGTTCCTTTATCTCCTGTTTTTGTATAAATTTTCATGTTTGCAAAGTTATAAGAAAGTTA
>CALDCO010000120.1 GCA_937937185.1 uncultured Flavobacteriaceae bacterium | reverse complement strand
ATTTGGTCCATTAAAGGTAAGGCTTGTTTTGTGCCATCGCTTTAATTCCCCACTGGGAGTTTGCGCAAATAGTGTGCTAGAAAACAAAGCCACTAAAATGAGGGTAATTTTAATTTTCATGTTGTACAATTTTGAATTAATAATTTTTAGGTAAAAAAACATTTGTCATGTTTTCTAATTGATTTTTAAGGAAGAATCGTCAGATTTACGCTTAAAACTCAATGAAACTAATTTATTAGATCATTATAACCTAAAAAAAACGAGATTTTACTACGAATTGTATGAAAAAATAGACGTATTACATATTTTTAAAATCGAAAAGATATAGAATGAGTTGAATTTTTATACTTTCTATAAATTAATCCTATATAAATTAAATTATTGATGTTTATTTCTTTTAATAATTAAAAGATTAATAAATAAGGGTTATGGTCGCGATCAATGTCATTAAGTTAAGCTAAATTATTGTCCGTTCGATGGCAAAGAACTCATCATTTAATTGTTTAACAAGGTCTCGACTGCGCTCGACCAGAAAATATGCAACTCAAAAACTCTTAACTTAATGACATTGTGGTTGCGATTGTAACTTTTACGAGCCTCTTTTCGAGTTTTATTCATAATTTACTATCAATTTCAAAGAAAAAAAACCCAATATCTAAAATAGGTTACGCAGTTTAGGTTTAATGGTAGGAGTTAATGCTTTAGGCTTGATTGTGTTTTTCCATTACCCATTACATAGTTTTGAAAAGTATTTTGAGTTTTTATACTTTCTTAAATAGCACTTATTATATCATTATAATATCATGAAAAATAATGGTTTAACAACTTTAAGCATAATAGTATTATGTTGAAAGTGGGCCATTTTTATTGGTTTAGCTATCCCTTTGAGTCTGTATAATGCCCCCTCTTTTTATTAAGAAACAAGAAGTATTATCATGTTTTTTTTAACAATTTCAAAGTTAAAAAAAAGTGTTATTGGAGGTATAAAAAGCTTTTTGAAAGGGTATTTTATGATGCTTAGAAATGAGCCTTTACGTCATCACTATTTTATGTCTAGGCAAATCATTAAAACTAAAAACCCTACAAAAAAACTGCTCCTTGTAGGGTTTTTAATTAATAGAATTATATGCTAATTCACTATTGTTTTAAGAATTTTGCGACTCTATCATTGTCGAATACTAATAAGTACATGCCAGAAGGTAGGGTAGAAACGTTAACCGTGTTATTCGCACTATTAATATTAATACCATCCATTATTTTGCGACCATATAAATCGTAAATTCCAGCACTTCCTTCTACACCTTTAACGGTTAAAGTATTGTAAGCAGGATTAGGGAACAGCTTAATGTCATCTAATTGTACATCTGTAGTCGATAAGCTACAATCGTCTAACTGTTCAGCAGGACCATTGCCATTAGGTTTGTTATACTCTTTGCTAAGTACGATCTTATCCATTTCGAAACCGTCTTCTCTCATAGAGAAAGAAATGGTGTGAATGCCAGGCGTGTTTACATTAACGAATATTTTTCTTGCTTCACCACAATGGTTGGCATTTGTTCTTTGTTTACTTTCCCATGTCCATTGGTTTTTACCAGAACACCATTGTAATCTTTTTCCTGAATCAGGCCATTGTCCATCGATACCAACGTGAACACCGTTGTCTTCAGATCCTGTAGAATAAGCTCTAACCCAAACAAAGTATTTACCCGTGTTTTGGAATTTTACTTTATAATTCACAATCGTCATTTTCCCAGCCGTATTTGTAAAGTTTTCACCTTCTTTTAATGGATCACCATGAGTCACTCTAGTATCTGGTAAAATTTCTAAATAAGCTCCTGAGCTAGCTCCAGAAAAGTGAAGTGGATCTGGATCTGGTTTAGGCAGGTTGTTAGCTCCTTGTTTAGAAACATACCATTTTCTTACACCTGTTTTTTCCATAGAATGAAAATGTTCAGCCTCAATAGCAGCGACACCATTAATTTCTAACTGAGGGCATGAAGTATCGTTTGGATCGTCGTTTGGGTCATCATTCGGATCGTCGTTTGGATCATCATTTGGATCGTCATTAGAGTCGCTGTTTGTAATGTATTTATCCCAAAACTTATTAATATTATCAGCAGAATTACCTAAGTTAAATATCCACCACATTTCTACAGTATCAGAGTAATCTACACCTCCATCAGCAATGGTTGGATTTTCCCATCCAGATTTAAACTCGTCGCAAATTTTATCGGCTTGAGTCCATAAATCTCTTGCGCTTTTATTAGGGTTGTTATTTGCTTTGGCTCTATTCATCCAAGTGGTATTCTTGTTTTTGTATTGAGGAGTCCCATTTCCGCCAGAATTTCCATCAGATATTTTTCTGTAGTCGGTATTATTTTTAACCCAATTTAGTTTAGATCGGGTTGTTTTATCTTCATTCCAATTACTATGTTGTACTACAATAACATTCTTTTTTACGTCATTAGCAGTCACGCCGTTATTATCTGAGATAACAGCTCTAAGTACATCGTGGGTAAAATCGGATTGTCCTGCCTCGGCCACAAACACTTGGTTTCCAGATTTTATAACAGTGGCTACTTTGTTTTTAACTCGGTTTACAGCAGCGTTCCTTTCATTGTGTGCGTCGGACCATCTGGAATTTTTAGCTCCAAATAAATTATTGTAAAGACCTGGCGTTGCAGTGTGTATGTAGGTATTGCCTTGTGTTCCGTATGCTCCAGCTACGGCGTGGTAATCCACATCTTTAAAATCTGGATGCCTCAACATGCAGCCAAAAGAAGTCGCAGCATGAACATCATCTTCATCTGGTCTAAGGTCATAATTTGCTAGTAAGAAATCTTTATCCTTGTCAAAAAATTGGCGTTGTGAGAAAACATCGGTAGATGAAACAAAAATAACGATAGCAATTAAAAGTAATTTTTTTAATTTCATAATTGTATTTTTTAATTAAATTTTATTAGCTGAAAATAAGCATGTTAAACAAGCGTTTCAATAGTTTTATTACAATTGTTTAAGCTTTGCTTTAAGTGATTTTTACTCTAAAGGGAGTCCTTTTATTTTATTTGATTCATTAGCTCTTTTTTTTAAGGGTTATTATTCTTTTGAGATTGTTTAAATTTACAAGGGATGTCATGTATTTTTAATACTCTAAAAAATACCAATCCCCTCTAAGATTTGAAAACAAATTAGGTTTTTAGTTTTTTTTTACCTAAGAAAAATATAATTTTACTATAAAGTGCTCAAAATAATGGACATATCGCATTTTTTTAATACCAAAGTAGTTTTTAAAAAAAGTCTAATTCCTTATTCGTACTACTCTATTTACATTTAAAAAAGAGATTGGTTTAAATAATACAAATGCAAAAAGGTAAGATGAGCTTTTTTAATTACATAATTAGCATTACCCGTTTTTTAATCGACTCCAAAACTGAGTTGATTTTGCTCTAAAAGAAAGTGATAATTGTAAAAAACGGAGCTAGGATGTGTTTCCGAAAGCGAATAGCGTAAATTACAAGATGTGTTATTGAATTATGTTTTAGGATTGTTCTAATAATAATTCATAGGTAAGGAAAGAAAACTCATAAGCATGATCTTTATCCTTTTTATGGAATTCATTTCGAGTTTCTTTCCATAATTTAAGGTCAATTTCTGGGAAAAAAGTATCGGCATCAAAAGTATGATGCACTCTTGTAAGTTCAATTTTAGAAGTAAACGGTAAGGCTTGTTTATAAATTTCTCCACCACCTATCACATAAGCCTGAGAAGCATTTTGAGTTTTTTTTATGGCCTCTTCAATAGAGTTTACCACTATTACCCCTTCTGGTGCGCTATAATTTTCTTGTCTGGAAATAACGATGTGGGTTCGGTTTGGTAAGGGTTTAGGAAAGCTTTCAAAAGTTTTTCTTCCCATTATTATATGATGCCCAGAAGTAAGTTTTTTAAAGCGCTTTAGGTCATCACTTAAATGCCAGATTAATTTGTTGTCTTTTCCTATTTCATTATTTTCTCCAGCTGCAACGATAATGGTAAGGGTGTTTTTTTGAGTTGTAATTTGATTAGAAGCTTTAATCGCGGTTTGCTCATTGAATAACTTACTTCTGGCAATATGAATGTCTTCTTTTTCTAATTGGTTTTTTAGTTTTTCAATGCGAACTTTTTGATCTATAATTAACTTGTCTAATTGCGCCTTTTCCCAAGCTTTTCCCATAAACGTATTAAAAACGAAAACATTTAGGACATGATACAATAGTAGGCATAACCAAATTAAAATAGCAGATACAAACCATGGTTTTTCAAAAGGTGTAATGTCTTCTCTAACCCCTAAAGCTAAATTAGCAACGATCATTGCTAAGGCGCCTAGTACAAACAGCACAAAATGAAAATACAGGCGTTTTTTTTGCCTAACTCGATGTTGTGCATTTTGTATAAGTTCAAGTTGTTCTTGATCTATTTGCGGTTTTATTTTTTTATTTCCAAACATATAAAAACAATTAAAACGTAAAGTTAAACGTTTTTAATGAAAAAATTTAGTTTCTATTTATTGTCGAAAATAATATATTTTGTAATAGTTTAAAGGATGTAGGCTTTTTTGGAAAAAGACTTCATTTTTTAGCTAGTTATTTTAATTTGTCTATTCGAGGCTTGTGATAAAAATTTTATCTAGCGTAGGAATTTGACGTAAGATAATGGTAGCATTTCTGTGGCCTCCTTAAAAAATCGTATGAGTTACATAAATGATTGTTTTAGCAATTCCACTATCTGTTTGATCTAGCGATAAATGGAAGTTATCTCATTATATTAATTAATTAAAATACAAGGAGTTAAAGAGTGAGTCAATGGTGGTAACAAAATAAGATTAGCGATTTTACTTCTAAATAAAAAGAGGCTGTCTGAAAAGTATTTTTAATCGTCCTTCTGTCCCGAATACGGGATATTTCAGAATCTCATAATGTGACGTGTTAGTCTTTTGTGAGAACCTGAATCAAGTTCAGGTTGACGAAATGTACCTTTTTAGACAGCCTCTTAATAGCGTTTCATTAAAGGTCTTTATTTGGTAAAAGGAACAGTAACTCTGGTCGTTCCCCAACCTAAATGCATATGCGTTCCATTTTCTGCTTTTTCAAAAGCAATAGAAAAGGCTTCTAAGGAATCATTTACACTTTTTGCTGGAACCGATAACCTTACTACATCGTTTTCTTCTTTATAAAAATAAGCGCCCCAAATGTTTAAGTCCTTATTTATAATAATGGTCCACTCATTATCTCCTGGAATTGTAAAAAGGGAGTAAGTCCCCGCTGCTATTTTCTTACCACCTAACATTAGGTCAGTGTATAATGTAATCTCAGGGGCTTCATTTGCACCAGTACGCCAAACTTTTCCTTTAGGCGCTAGTTTTTCTAGAGACCGCTCTTTTAATTGCGGCCTACTGTAAGTGACTTTAATTAATTTGTTAGAATCTTTATAATCTGCAGGGAAAGCAGCTACATCCATTGGGCTTTTGTCTAAGTCTTTAAAATTTTGAGCAGTTGTATTAAAACTCAAAAAAGTAAATAGTGTAAGGGCAATAGTGGTAATAAGTCTTGATGTTTTCATTTGATTTTTTTTAATGGTATTAATTTAATAGGTAGTCGTATACTTTTAAAAAATTTACATATTTTAATTAAAATGTCATTTTTGTATGTAAAAAGTTTTATTTATTATTAATAAAATGAATTTTAGTTTCATTTTGTAGCCATATTTGTATTTTATGTTTTTAAATTGAAATAATAAAAAGACCTTTGTTTTATAATAAGTGAAAATTAAGAAACTAAAAATAAAGAGATTATGTGTGGAATTGTATGTGCATTCGACTTAAAGCAAAAAGCGGAAGACTTAAGACCTCAAGTTTTAGAGATGTCGAAACAAATTCGTCATCGTGGGCCAGATTGGAGCGGAATATTCAATAGCGATAAAGCGATATTAGCTCATGAGCGGTTGGCCATTGTAGATCCCGCATCTGGAAAGCAACCCCTTTTTAGTGATGATAAAAAATTAATACTTGCTGCCAATGGGGAGATCTATAATCATAGAGCGTTGCGTAAACAATTTAAAGGCAAATATAATTTTCAAACAGAAAGTGACTGTGAAATTATTTTAGCATTGTATAAAGAAAAAGGCGTCGATTTTATTGATGAGATGAATGGTATTTTTGGATTTGCTATTTACGATGTTGAAAAAGACGAATATTTTATAGCTAGAGACCATATGGGAATTATCCCGTTATACATAGGCTGGGATCAAAATGGGACTTTTTATGTGGCTTCAGAGTTAAAAGCCTTAGAAGGCTATTGTGCAAAAATTGAATTATTTCCGCCAGGACATTACTTGTCTAGTAAAGATGGTGAATTTGTACAATGGTACAAAAGAGATTGGAGAGACTACGATGCTGTAAAAGATAATGAAACCAGCATTGCAAAAGTAAAGGAAGCCTTAGAAGCTGCCGTTAAGAGACAATTAATGAGTGATGTGCCTTACGGGGTTTTGTTATCGGGAGGTTTAGATTCCTCAGTAACTTCTGCCATTGCAAAAAAATATTCACAAAAGCGAGTAGAAAGTGGTGGGCAGTCTGATGCTTGGTGGCCGCAATTACATTCGTTTTCAGTTGGTTTAGAGGGCTCGCCAGATTTAGCTGCTGCACAAATCGTTGCCGACCATATTGGGACGGTTCATCATGAAATTAAATTTACAATTCAAGAAGGATTAGATGCCATTAAAGATGTTGTTTATAATTTAGAAACGTATGATATAACGACCATTCGAGCAAGCACGCCTATGTACTTAATGGCTAGAGTAATAAAATCTATGGGGATTAAAATGGTGCTTTCTGGTGAAGGAGCAGACGAGATTTTTGGTGGGTATTTATATTTTCATAAAGCGCCAAATGCAAAAGAGTTTCATGAAGAAACGGTACGTAAGCTAGATAAGCTTCATATGTACGATTGTTTAAGGGCTAATAAAAGTTTAGCCTCTTGGGGAATAGAAGGACGGGTTCCATTTTTGGATAAAGAATTTATGGATGTTGCAATGCGCATTAACCCTCAAGATAAAATGATTAATGGCGAGCGCATGGAAAAGTGGGTGGTTCGTAAAGCATTTGAAGACATGCTGCCAGAAAGTGTGGCTTGGCGACAAAAAGAACAGTTTAGTGATGGTGTGGGGTACAGTTGGATCGATACTTTAAAGGAGGTAGTCGATAAAGCCGTAACTAATGAGCAAATGGAAAATGCCCATTTTAGGTTTCCAATACAAACGCCTCAGAATAAAGAAGAATTTTATTACCGTTCTATTTTTGAAGGTCATTTTCCTAGTGATGCAGCAGCATTATGCGTACCTCAAGAACCAAGTGTTGCTTGTAGTACAAAGATTGCCTTAGAATGGGATGAAGCTTTTAAAAACATGAACGACCCTTCTGGCAGGGCTGTTTCTAAAGTGCATGAAGACGCGTATTAAAATTATTTTTTATTAGAAATAATCCGAAAAAAGTTTTACTTAATTTAGAAGTCAAGATATGTTCTTAATCAAAAAGGAGTATTTCATTACGAAATACTCCTTTTCTCACCAAAAACAAACAATCAGGCGTTCACACGCGATCATTACTTTTTAAGTACCCTTTTGGTAATTGTTGTTCCATTATCAACATTAATAATGTTCAATAAATAGATTCCATTTTGAAAAGAAGAGACATTAATTTGTTCTAGGTTATTGCTCAATTCAAAGTTATTTTGATAAAGCTTTTTCCCAGTAATGTCATACAACTCTACATTTACATTAAGTAAGCTAGAACTAGCTCCTTTAATGTTAATGAAATCACTAGTAGGATTTGGATACACACTTAGCTCAACGCCATTTTCAAAAGTATCCGTACTAAGTGTATCTTCTCTTGTTAATATCACAGTATAGGCTTCACTTGGTGTATAAACACTTCCGTCTGAAGCTAGAACTCTGTGATATAGCGTGATAGATTCTCCTATAGCCACACCTGCATTTTCCAACAATAAGTCTACATCTTGATGATTAGAAATAAAGCTTGAACCAGTTCCCACTTTGTTATTTATTAAAAGTGTTGAGAAATCTGCACTTGGAGATAATTGGAATGTGTAAACCACTAAATCATCATTACTATCTGTCGCGATATCCCATGACACCTCAAAAGGCGTATTAGGATCTCCATCAATTTCAATACTAGCATTATTAGCAGGGCTAATTATAGAAGAAGCAGTTGGAAAAGCATTATCATCTCTTAATATCTGGCCTCTTAATTCACCGCTAGCATTAGTAGTAGTATGAATATTCACATAAACTTGTCCAGTTAATAAGCTTTCCTTTTGGCTATCATCGATTACAAAAGTATTTTCATTAGCGTTATAAACACCGCTTTTTAAATCATCAGAAACACTAGCATTAAGTAAGATCGTTACATCGCCATTGTTAGCAGCATCACTAATATGTAAATGCGACCCACCAGCAATAGAAGCGTCAAAATCGCCATCTAAACCACTAAATCCTCCTGTAACCACTAATTGGTTTCCAGTAATTTCTAATTGTAAATCACCAACCGCAGGGCTTAATATAGGTTGTACTTCATTTAAACCAGATAGGTTAGTACCTAAATAAGTTCTTGCAATTGGAAGTACTTGACCTCTTAATTCTCCAGATTCAAAAGTAAGGCTATGTACATTTACATAGTACCCTCTGCTAAATAAGGTTTCAATTTGTTCACTAGAAAAAGCAAACGTATTGTTTTCTGGTAATAAAACCGCATTTCTGTTGTCTGGAGCTACTGTAGGGTTTAAAATAAAATCAACACCAGCATTAGTTCCTGCTAAACCAGGGTGTAAGTGTATGCCACCTGCAAGCGCAGTATTTAAATCTCCAGAAAGACTATTAAAAGACCCACTAACAGATACATTTCCTTGACCATCGTGAGTGATTACCAATCTACCATTTGCATCTGTGTTTATTGCAGGTACTTCTTGGCTTCCAGTTAATTCAGCTCTAAATATTGCAGAAGAAATAGGGGTAATTTGACCTCTTAGCTCTCCAGCCATAAAAGCAGTTGAATGCACATTTACATAGTTTCCATGAGACATTAACAATGCTACTTGTTCATCTGTTAAAGTAAAAGAGTTGTTCATAGCTTCTAAAACAGCACCTCTGTCATCATCGTCATGCGATAAATTTAATACTATTGAAACGCCTCCGTTTCTTCCAGCAACAGCATCATGAATGTGAGCACCACCTGCTAAATCTACAGCGATATCGCCTTGTAAATCATCAAAAGAACCAGAAACCGTTAATTGGTTACCTGCTAATTCTAAAACAAGGTTTCCATTAGCTTCAGTACTTATAGAAGGTACCTCATTGCTTCCTAATAAATTTGCTTGTAAATAATAATCTGAAGTAGGAAGAATTTGACCTCTTAACTCTCCTCCAGGGAATGCAACAGAATGTATATTTACATAAAATTCTCTTGCGTTTAAAGCTTCTAATTGTTCATTCGTTAGAGTGAACGTGTTATTAGCTGCTTCATAAGTTCCAGATCTTAAATCGCTAGAAACAGTTGTGTTTAATAATAATTCAACCCCTCCATTACGACCAGCAATAGCTTTATGTATATGAGCACCTCCTGCAACATTAGCATCAAAATCGCTAATAAGTCCAGTAAATGTTCCAGTAACCACTAAGGTGTTACCATCTAAGCTCGCATTAATAGTACCAAGAGCAGTGGTTAATGCTGCTGGATTTTCTTGTGTACCACTTAATGTCGCTGTAAAATCTGTTATTGGTAGTGCAGGGTTTCTTACTACAGTTATTGCACTATCAGAAACATCAGAACATACCTCTACCGCTCTTAAAGCAGAAAGCGGACCTCCAATAAAACTAGCGCCATTATCAGCTAAGCCTCTGTAAGACCATCCCCAAATTTGACAAGTTCCAGGACCTGCGCCTTCTAAATCGATAACCGTGCTATTGGTGATTCCTAAAATTTCAGAACCATCTTCATTTGTAATAACGTATCTATATGATAAATTAGTTGCACCTGGATTATCGTGAGTAACTACTATTGGATTTGCGATATTATCGCCAGCAATAATTGTTGCAGAAGTTTCACTATTTACCATTGTAGTGCCATTAGCATCAATTGTTGCATCAATATCAATAGCAATAGTTCCAGCATCAGCCGCTTCGCGAACTACAGTTATCGCAGTATCAGAAACATCAGAACATACTTCTACCGCTCTTAAAGCAGAAAGTGGACCTCCAATAAAACTAGCACCATTATCAGCTAAGCCTCTGTACGACCATCCCCAAATTTGACAAGTACCTTGACCAGCGCCATTTAAATCGATAGCACTACTGTTAGTGATTGCTAAAATTTCAGAACCATCTTCGTTAGTGATAACATATCTATAAGATAAGTTAGTAGCCCCTGGGTTATCGTGAGTAACCACTAAAGGA
>CALDCO010000119.1 GCA_937937185.1 uncultured Flavobacteriaceae bacterium | reverse complement strand
TTTTTGATATATTGCCGCTAACTGTGATAATCTAATTGTAGGAAAATTAAGTGGTCGTAATCTAAAAAACTGAATTGGTAAAATAACGTTATTTGACAAATTAAATTTTTGCTTTAAAAATTGATACTCTTTTTTTAATTGCATAAAATAGGGAGCTTCACTTACTTCATCTAATAATTTAGCCTGACCGTAAAACAAGGCTTCTAAAGCGATTGGTTGAGATTGCAACTTTCTCACTATCGAAAAATCAAAAGAATTCGCTAAACTAAAAAAAGAATCGCCATTTACTTTGAGTCCGAAATTTCTGGCTAAAGACATAAATAAAACGGCCTCCCAATCATTTTTCGATAATTTTAGTAGTTCATATACAGCTAATGATTTACGTTCTAATCTTTCAAAATACAAGCGTTCTAACCAACTAGACATTACGAATGAATCTATGGCATTAAATCTGGTGTCGCAATTAATCCATTTTTGAGTTGTATTAAACAGCATTTTGTAAGCATTTAAAGCCTCAGGATTTACGAATGCTTTTAATTCTAAAGTGGGAATTAAAGTACTATCTTTTCTATGTATTTCAATATCGTGTTCCCATACCACATGAAGAATGACATTATCATAATTAGGATCCTTTTCATGATGATGCACAAACCAATCACTAGATTTCTTATGAATTTCTACATTTCCTGCCCAGAGCTGTTCTCCAATTTTAAGTTGAGCTGCAAAAAAATCTGGTCCCGTATTTAAATTGTGAGTGCCTACCGAAATAACCCTTATTGGCTCTCGCTCTGTGGTTTCTATTTTTTTAATATCAAATTTCTTGTATTTCCAGAGGTAATGAATAAAATCTTCTTGCATCAAAAAAAATAAAATTACAGATTTAAAGCTCTAAATGTAATATATTATCTGTTTTATATACAGTGCTAATTATTGTTTTTATCTAATTCAAGCTTTCAAATTTTACATTAATAGGCAATCGTTTAATTTAACACCATATTAATAAAAAAGGTCTAAGCAAATTAAAATAATAAAAAAACACGCAACCTTTTCAATAATCTTGCATCTATTAAGTATTAATAAAGACTTATTATTAGTTCATTATTAGTGAATGGTTAGAATATAAAAGTCGTTACTCTCTCATAAGTAGCGACTTTTTTTGTTTAATAACCTTTATACTAAGCATTATTAACGAAGTGATTTAAAAAATGACGCAACCTTTTCAATAGTCTTGCATCTATTAAGTATTAATAAAGACTTATTATTAGTTCATTATTAGTGAATGGTTAGAATAAAACAATCGCTGCTTTTCTCATAGGTAGCGATTTTTTTTGTTTTAAAACCTATTCTATATAACCCTTATCACGCATCCAATCATCATTAAACATTTTACCTACATAACGACTTCCGTGGTCATGAAATAGCACAACAACCACATCGTTTTTCGAAAAATGCGCTTTTAATTGTAACACGCCTTTAATAGCAGCTCCTGCACTATTCCCTAGAAACATGCCTTCTTTTTGAGCTAATAATTGGGTGTAAACTGCTGCGTCTTTATCTCTCACTTTAGTAAAACCATCTATGATATCAAAATCTACATTTTTAGGTAAAATATCTTCACCTATCCCTTCGGTTACATAGGGATAAATCTCATTTTCATCAAAAATGCCCGTTTCATGATACTTCTTAAATACCGAACCATAAGTATCAACTCCCCATACTTTTACATTCGGATTTTGCTCTTTTAAGTATTTCCCTACACCAGAGATCGTTCCTCCAGTCCCTACTCCAACAACAAAATGCGTGATTTTGCCTGCTGTTTGTTTCCAAATTTCAGGCCCCGTACTCTCATAATGCGCTTTTGTATTACTTGGGTTATCGTACTGATTAACATGCCACGAATTTGGTGTTTCTTTCTCTAAGCGCTTTGCAACAGAATAATAAGATCGAGGGTCGTCTGGATCAACGTTTGTGGGGCAAACCACAACTTCGGCACCTACCGCCTTAAGAATATCCATTTTTTCTTTTGATTGCTTATCTGCCATTACAAAAACACATTTGTAGCCTTTTACAATTGCGGCCAAAGCTAAACCCATTCCCGTATTTCCTGAAGTCCCTTCTATTATAACGCCATTGGGTTTTAAACGCCCATCGGCTTCAGCATCTTCAATCATCTTAAGCGCCATTCTGTCTTTTACAGAGTTTCCCGGATTGAATGTTTCATATTTAGATAATACTAAACATGGTAATTCTTTAGTTAATTCGTTTATTTTTATAAGGGGGGTATTCCCTATGGTTTCCAGAATATTCTTCGCGTAGTCCATTAGTAGCATTATTTAATCTCAAAACTTTACTTATTTGAAGTTTTAAGCTTTGCAAAGGTAAGTTTTTAGTGGCAATAGGCGAACTAATAGTTTTACAATAAAATTAGTCAAACCTAATCGCTTTTACCGGTGAGATTCTTGTAATGATGTATGAAGGGATAAGTAACATAATTAGGCACAAAATAAAAGTTCCAATATTAAGTGCTGTAATATAAAAGGAGCTTAAATAAACGGGCACACTAGTAACATGATATTCTTCTGGGTTAAGCGGGATAATATTAAAATACTTTTGCAACAATAATAAACTCAAACCAATTAAATTCCCCCAAAAAAGCCCAATAATAATGAGATACGTGGCATTATAAAGAAATACTTTTCTTATACTCCAATTGCTACTTCCCAGTGCTTTTAAAATACCAATCATTTGAGTGCGCTCTAATATTAATACTAGCAAAGCAGTAATCATATTAAAACCTGCGATGAGAATCATAATACCTATAATGCCATAAATGTTATTATCAAAAATATTAATCCAATCGAAAATACCTGCGTACCTTCTATTTACTGCTTCTGTATTTAAAAGCGACGAGGTATTTTGGTACACTTCTATACTTTTTCTTTCTAAGTCGTTGTAATTATCTATAAAAATCTCAAAATTCCCAACAGTCTCTTTAGGCCACTTGTTTAAACGTATAATGTGTCTTATATCGCCTATAACATATTGCTCATCAAATTCCTTAAAGCCAGAATTATAAATCCCCACCACGTTATAGGTAATAATGCTTGGCGGTTTATTTATATCGTTCTTAGGAAAATACGCATTAAACTTACTACCAACATTAAATTTTAGTCGTTTAGCCAAATATTGAGAGATCATCACGTCTTGGTTTCGCTCATTGGTATAATCTGGTATACGGCCAGCTACCAAATATTCTTTAATAAATTCCCAATTATAATCGCTACCAACGCCTTTAATAAAAACATGTTCAAAGTCGTTTTCTAAACGAATAATCCCAGATTTAGTGGCAACGCCTTGTATGTGTTTTATCCCTTCAACATTCTTAAATTTAGGATAAAACTCTTGTTTTTTAGGTATTGGTTTTACACTTTCTTGAGAATTATTTTTGTCGAAATTTGAGATGGTGATGTGCCCGTTAAAAGCCACTACCTTTTCCCTTATCTTTTTTTGAAGCCCAACACCTGTAGCAATGGCTATCATCATTACTATTATTCCTATCGCTATAGCCGCAATACCAATTTTTATTATTGGTGCTGAAACACTACTTTTATACGCTTTACTATCGATAATGCGTTTCGCTAAAAAATATTCGAAATTCAATTTATATATGTTATTTACTTTATTCAAAAATACTGTTTTATTCTCGATAATTATTGGGTTAGTTTTTTTAGAAATTTCTTGTTCTAATAGGACAAATAAAACTGCTGTTTTAAAAAAAGAAATTCCCTTCGAGAACCCTATAGATTCTTTAAAAGAAGCTACAGAAAACCTTAAGCCCATTAGTGTTGGTGCCAAACAAATAGATCGTTATTTACCATTAATTAAAAACAAAAGGGTGGGCATTGTTGCTAACCAAACCTCGATTATAGGGAAAACCATTGAGGATAGTTTACAATTTTTTCATATTGTCGATTATTTGCGTGAAGACCATAATATAACTATTAAAAAAGTTTTTGCTCCCGAGCATGGTTTTAGAGGTAAAGCTGATGCTGGCGAGCTTGTTAAAGATGGTACAGATACTAAAACAGGTTTGCCCATTATTTCTTTATACGGAAAAAACAAGAAACCAAGCCCTAAACAGCTTAAAGATTTGGATGTTGTAATCTTTGACATACAGGATGTAGGCGCCAGATTTTATACGTATATTTCTTCTTTGCATTATGTTATGGAAGCCTGTGCAGAGCAAAATATTCCCTTATTAATTTTAGACCGTCCCAACCCAAATGGTCATTATTTTGATGGTCCTATTCTTGAAAAAGCACACAAAAGTTTTGTTGGTATGCATCCCGTACCCATTGTGCATGGCTTAACCATTGGTGAGTATGCCAAAATGATAAATGGTGAAGGTTGGTTAAAGCATGCCATTAAATGTGATATTACTGTAATCCCTGTTAAGAATTACACCCACAAAATGCCGTATTCTTTACCTGTTAAGCCCTCTCCCAATTTGCCTAATGATAAAGCCATTAATTTATATCCTAGTTTGTGTTTATTTGAAGGCACTACTATTAGTGTAGGCAGAGGGACTGAAAAACAATTTCAAGTGTATGGCTCACCAGCTTTTAAGAACACCAATTACCGCTTTACCCCCCAACCTAATGATGGTGCAAAATATCCTAAACACGAAAATGTAAACTGTTATGGCTATGATTTAAGGGCTACCAAAACATTACATGAGTTAGATTTAAGTTTTATATTAAAGGCTTATCATTTATTTCCTGAGAAAACAGAATTCTTTCTTAAAAATGGGTTTTTCACCAAACTTGCTGGCACAAAACAACTACAAGAACAAATAGAGAACGGCTTAAGTGAAACACAAATAAAAGCCACTTGGAAAAGTGGCTTAGAAAATTATAGTTTGATTAGAAATAAATATTTAATTTATGATGATTAATCATCGTAAGGCTTTCCATTTGGCCTTAAATTATTTTTTCTATATTCTGCTCTAGATTGTCTCTGTTCTGTTTCACTATTTGCCTTAGATAGATTATAAGATACTTTAGTGATTTTCAAATCTTTTGGAGCATCATTTCTTATTTTCTCATCAAAACGTCTTTGTCTAATTTCTTCTTTCTTAGCTTCTACTGCAGCTATCGCATCTCTTTTTGCTTTAGCTCTTAATTTATCTGCTAGAGTAGGTCCTTTTGGTGCTGGTGGCACTTTTTTCTTTGGCTTCGCAGCAGCTACAGCTTTTTTCGTTTTGGATGGGTTAGTGATTACCTTTGTGGATTTCTTCTTTCTAGGCGGAGCCACTTTTGCTACAACTTCTTTTTTCTCTGGTACTGGAGCCGTTTTTGTAACTTTTTTTACAAGTTCTATCTTCTCAGGAGTCTTTAATTTAGCGACTCTTAAGTCTTCAGACTTTTTTTCTATCTCCTTAGTTGGTATAGGTAAAAGTCTTACAATACCAAAAACAATTATTTCTCCACTACTTAAATAAGCAGCAACAGTGTATCTTCCAACACCAAATTGGTCTAAAGCGACACTAACTTGTTTTTTTCCAAAATCAAGCTTTTTATTGTCCTTGCTTTTGTGGCTTAAGAAACTTACTCTTAATATTTCGTGTTCATCATGTCTAAAAACAACAGAATCTTTTGATTTGCTAAGACCATGATATAAATCTTTCGCTGTAGGATTTACGTTTTTTATAATTTTCGAGTAGGATGGTTCACTTTGAGCAAAAACATTCATCGAGAATGTTAAAGCTAATAAAGCGACAAAAATTGTATAAATTTTTTTCATAATAATTGGGTTACTATTAGTCTGGGGTAACTTAAATATTTAATCTAGTCACATGTTACAAAAATACTTTTTACTATTGTTAATTTAACAATAATTAATAAGAATTTTAACTAATTTAGTGAAAAACTAAAAAAAAACGATGAAATACTCAAATATAGAAAGATTAAAATGCTCAAACACCAATTTCTTCGACAAAATACACCTCTATTTTTCGCATTATCTGAGAACTTAATTGTTAAACTATCAAGAAAGCCTCTGGCATTTACAAAAAGGCCAATTTAAAAGGCATTTTAAGTTTTTGTTTACTTCTAAATTTAGTAAAGCATATTTCCAATTTACCTGCTTAAACCTAACTCATGGCAAAACGATTTCAAAAAGCCAAAACAATGTAATCCCGCCTACTAAAAAACACTTCGGCACAGTAAAAGGAATGTTTTTAAAGTAATTGAAAACAGTGTCCAGGATATTATAACTATTAAATAGAAATAGCATTACACTTTTATACGTTTCTTCATTTCTTCTACAATGTTGTACGCTGCTGGGCATATCGTTATGTTTTTCATTGTAAGATTGGTGATTTGATGAAATTTCTTTTGATTGGTATGAGGAAATTCGCGACATGCCTTGGGTCGAACATCATATACCGTACAATAATTATCTTCTCCTAAAAATACACAAGGCAAAGCTTGTAAAACATAATCGTTGTCCTCATCTATTCGTAAATAAGCCTGTATAAACTGCTGCGGTTTTAGCTTTAAATGTTTTGAAAGGCGAGAAATATCTTTATCTGTAAATAGTGGACCTGTGGTTTTACAACAATTCGCACATGTTAAACAATCTGTTTTTTTAAACTCGTTGTCGTGCAATTCCTGCATTAGGTAATCTAATTGCTTAGGGGGTTTCTTCTTTAACTTTGTAAAAAAGGCTTTATTTTCCTTATACTTATCTTTCGTCTGCTTAGACAAATCCTGTATTATCTGCTTCAAATTTTTCCTTATGGTTATTAGAGAGAACCCCCTTTAAACTTTTTTTTATTGGTTAAAAAACTTTCCTTTCACACCTCATTTCAGTCTTTTTTTAATTCCATAGTGATTGCCTAAGCAACTCTAAAATAGACCTCAATAAAACCCAAAATGACTACTATCGCTTAAATCTAAAAAGTTTTAACGAGTTAGATTAAAACAAATGTAATTAAATAATTAAGATTCCTACTTTTACTGAAATAACAATCACCGCCGTATGAAAGACCTTTTTGGAAATGCTTTATTAGATTATTACAATGGAAATTACCCTGAAGATTTAATAACATGGACCTCCATTTCTATTGAAGATGTATTACCTATCGCGTACCTATTCCGAAATTATAAACAGATGCCTGCACTAGAACAAAAAGCGCTTCATTTATCGAAAGGAAAGCTATTAGACGTTGGCTGCGGTGCAGGAAACCATAGTTTATATCTGCAAAATAAGGGCTTAGATGTAACAGCTATCGATCATTCTAAAGGCGCTATTGAAGTTTGCAAAAAAAGAGGTGTTATAAAAACAAAACAGACGTCTCTTTTAAAATTTGCTGAAACTGCTACTAAAAAATATGATACTATTCTTTTACTTATGAATGGTACAGGTATTTTTGAAACACTTCAAAATACACCTCATTATTTAGACGCATTAAAAAAGTTACTAAATAAAAATGGACAAATCCTTATTGACTCTAGCGATATAAAATACATGTATAAAGATGATGATGGAGGCTATTGGTTAGATATGAATGCTAATTATTATGGTGAATTAGATTATTTTTTGAGTTATAAAAATGAAGACGAATTGCCCATAAAGTGGCTCTACTTAGATTTCAATACTTTACATGCTGCTTGTTTGGCTTCTGGTCTTAAATGCGAAATGCTCTCAAAAGGACCGCATTATAATTATTTAGCTAAATTAAGTCTATAAATTATAGCCTTTTTCAGATAGTTTTTCAATCACACTTTTGTATAAATCGCCACTCCATATCTCAGAGATTTTACTCATAGAATCTGTAATTGATTCTTGAGAACCTAGTACTTTTTGACCCGTATCACTCTTATAGAATTCCGAAAGAACAACTTTATCGCCCTCGGTAAGCTCTTCGGGTTTAAACATATTTTTACCTGCTTTAGAGCTATAGAGTGTATTCATATTTTTTACATCTTCATGTGAAAAATGCCCTCTATAGGCAGAAACTAGCATTTGAGCCAATTCTTTCATTGCATCTGTTTTTACCTTTTTAACCTCTTTCCAAGTGTTTTGTGGTACATTCTGACTCTCAAACTGTTTTTCTAACATCACAAACATTTGATCGACAACCCCTTCGTAATAAGATATCGTGCCATTACTTCCAATACACTTTTTAACATCCTCACTGTAAGCGTCTACTTGGGCAAATCCTCCAGTATAAACTACTAATGCGATTACTATTGTAAAAATCGATTTCATTTTTTGTATTTATTTGTCTTTTGTTCCTACTATCCAACACCAATTATTGTGCCACGCCGTTAATGTAAGTTTCTAAAACCTTAATTGTTGGAATCTCATTTTCTGAGACTTTCATAATATCTTTATCAAGTATTATGAAATCTGCAAATTTTCCCACATCTATACTTCCCTTTTCTTGGTCTTCAAAATTAGAATATGCGGCCCATATGGTCATTCCTTTTAATGTTTCTTCTCTTGAAAGTCCTTCGTTTTTTTGAAAACCACCTTCTGGGTAGCCTTTTAGATCTTTTCGAGCGACTGCGGCATAAAAGGTAAGAAACGGATTGACTTGTTCTACGGGAAAATCGGTTCCTAAAGCCACTTTCCCACTTTTATTAAGTAAAGTTTTAAAAGCATAGGCGCCTTTTACTCGGGTTGCGCCTACTCTATCTTCAGCCCAGTACATATCACTGGTAGCATGGGTAGGCTGAATACTTGGTATAATATTTTCATTTTTAAAATACACAAAATCATTATCGGTGATCACCTGCGCATGTTCTACTCGCCAACGTCTATCCTTCATTCCTTTTAATACCTTATCGTATGTTTTTAAAACAAACCGATTAGCAGAATCGCCTATTGCATGTGTATTCATTTGATATTCGGAGTTTGAAATACGCTGTGCTAAAGCCTCGTAATCTTTAGGACCTATTACCATCGCTCCAAAATGATTGTGCTTATCAGAATAAGGTGCTTTCATCGCCGCTCCTCTAGATCCTAAGGCGCCATCTGCATAGACTTTAACAGATTGTATGTTTAATCGTTCTGTTTTTATTTTTCCTTTGGGTAAATAGTAGTCTAAGTTTTCTTTTTTATTACTAATCATTCCATACACCCGCATGTTTAGTGTTTTAGATTGCTGCAAACTGTCAATAAGCTCAATTACTTGTTTATCTAAACCCGCATCAGAAACTGTGGTGAGCCCTAAATCGGTACATATTTTTTGAGCTTCAAGCAAAGCCTCTATTTGTTGTTGCCTAGTTGGCTCAGGAAATATGGCTTCAACTAATTCCATAGGATTATCTATAAGGATTCCCGTTAATTTTCCTTTTTTTGTTACAATTTCTCCACCAAAAGCATTCGTTTTAGTCGTTATTTTTGCCATATCTAAAGCACTTTGATTACACAACATGGCATGCCCATCTACACGAGTTAACGCCACTGGCGTATTAGGATATAACTTATCTAACAAGGCTTTTGTTGGAAATTCTTTTTCTTCCCAATCATTTTGATCCCAACCGCGACCTATAATAAAGTTTGTTTTCTTTTTATTTTGAAATTCGATGACACGTTTAACAACATCATCGAAACTTTTAGTTCCCATTAAATCTACACGCTGTTGGCCTAATCCTAAATTATAAAAATGACAATGGGCATCTATTAAACCAGGAACTATGGTTTGCCCCTTAGCATCAATAACCTTAGCCGCTTCATATTTACTTTCTAGTGCCGCAGCGTTAGCAATTTCAACAAACTTACCCTCATTAATAGCAAAACTTGTGGCCCTATCAAAAGTCGCGTTTACGGTGTAAATGTTTGCATTTTTTACAATGGTATCGACTTCAATCTTGTTTTTTCCGCAGGAAAAAACAGCAAAAAAAATAAGGGCAAGAGATAGTTTTTTCATATTCTTTAGGTTGGTTTTCCCTGTAAAAGTAAAGAAATTATTTTGTTTGATTATTAGATTATTTACCCTGAGCTAACGAACATTACACAAAGGGATACTTACGCTTTCTATTACTATTCTAAAAAGTTAAATCTTAAGATTCACGTTTTCACAAGAATTTAAAAATTAAATTTATAAGTTGCGCCTGCTAAAACCTGAATTCCTTGAACTGGTGTATTTTGCCATTTTTCGTAATTGGTCCCTAATAAATTATTGCCTTTTATATAAGCCGAAAAACGATCATTAATATGATAGCCTAAATTAACATTTGCATCTAAATATCCGTCTAAAGTAATGGTACTTGGTTCTTGCAATAAAACTCTTGTATCTAAAAATTGGTCTTTTCGCTGTCCTACATAAAATAAATTAGCACCAGTAAACCACTTTTTTGTGATTTGGTAATCTAAAAACACAGAAGCTTTAAGGTTTGGAAGATTCCATGCTTCTTCTTCGTTATCCAAACGGTATCCAAAATAGTCGCCTTTTATAGTTAATGTAAAATTTCGGTTCACATCGGCGCTTAATTCTCCTCCAACATTAAAAGTAAAAACGTTATCGTAAACCACTCCAAAAGAATTACCAAAAGTATAATCGTTTTCGATCGCTAAAATAGGATTATTTATAAAAAAGGGCTTGCCTTTTTCAGATTTAAACCCACCACTTAATCTATAACTCATCGCGTTAGACAACTTTCCTTTTAAACCCAAAACAGCATTAAATTGCTCATCGGTAGGCGATACTAACAAGGTTGGCGATACAAAGGGGTTCTCTCTGGTAAAGTTGAAATATGAATTTTGAATTAAACCCCCTTTAATACTTCCATAAGCAATCACGATATCATTAACAATTCCATAAGATGCCATTAGGTTTGGGTAAGCAAAAAACTTGCTTTTACCGCCTTCAATAGCATTTAAATAAGTGGCAGTGACCCCAATATTTACGGTTAAATCATCTTTTTTAAATTGATATGTGGGCCGTATTCCCACTTGAAAATTACTATATTTTAAAGCTGAAGTTAATAAATATCCCCGCTCAAATTGACCGCCTATATAATCAAAAAAAACACCAGTGGTTAATTCTTGATCTTGAATGGGAATAGTGCCTAAAACCTCAGCCTTAAAACGATTCTCAGCAGAACCATAATTATCCCCAAAGCGCCTGTATTTAATAGCACCAGTTTTTAAATAAGATTCATTAAAAACCACATCGCCTTCTATATACCCGTTATGAAAAGAGTGCCCCACATCTAAACTATCTGCAGTTTCTTTATCGAATTCTGGTTGTTTTAG
>CALDCO010000118.1 GCA_937937185.1 uncultured Flavobacteriaceae bacterium | reverse complement strand
TATAAGTATTCAATAAATTAATAATTTCTTTTTGTTTTTGCGATTGCTCTCCTCTAGTTTTTCTTTTAAATATGGTTTTAAAACTTCTCAGCAATATAGGTCCCTTAGGAAAATGGTTTTGCTTTAAAAACAATTCTAAATAGCGGTATAAATTCCACGGACTGTGACTAACATAAAAAATGGGATTTGCATTTTCTCCTGATACGCCTTTTTGCAATAAATGGTAAAAAGTAGCAGCTCCTTCAATGGCCTGTCTTTTTTTAGCAGATTTAAAAAACGTATTATAAAACAATTGCCATTTTAAAGTGGATACGACTCCAGTATGTAAAATAGTATCGTCTATGTCGCTAATAACTCCAAATTGTGCTATATTGGAAGGAATAAGTATTTGTGCAGGAAACGCGTTTTGGTTAACAATAGTTCTTTTAATTTTAGTCTCATCATAAGATAAAATAACGCTTAGCCAGCCCGCTTCATTCACATAAGTACTTAGGTTTTTTAACTTGGCTTCTATTTTAAAATAACCATGAGCATCTGTTTTTGTTTTAATAAATGTTCCATCCGGTAATTTCACTTTTAGGGTCGCATGTTTAATCTCATCAGATTCTAATCGCTTGTAAGAATTAATGAGTAATGAAAACCAACTCGCTTCCTCTAAATCTATTTCTTCATCCTCCAAAGCTCTACCTCTTATGTACAGGTGAGAGTCGGTACCGTAACTCTGAAATGTGATAATTTGTAATGAATCTTTTTTAAACAAGCGCATTAAATTCAATTGTGGTTTGAAGATAATAAATACAATAAAAAAACCACGCAAAAAGCATGGTTTAAATTTATTCTCTCAAAGGTAAGTTATGTTATACTACACTACTTATGGCACCTTACTTAGTATCTCTAACGATCTCCACTTCTACACCTTTTAAAGCTTCTATTTTAGCTTCAACAGTTTCTATATCGCCTTCTATAACTTGTTTACTCGTCTGTGTTTTTCCATTTTTAGTAATTGTAGTGGTCACTATACCTTTAGCATGGTTATCGTCTTCAGCATTAATTTCAACTTTTATTTCTTTTTTAACCGCGTCATTAACAGCATTCATTGCCATTCCTTCAGTAGTATGTCCTCCTAAAATAGGCGCAATAACTAAACCTATTAAACAAGTTAATTTAATTAAAATATTCATTGATGGTCCAGAAGTGTCTTTAAAAGGATCTCCAACCGTATCGCCTGTTACTGCTGCTTTATGCGCATCACTACCTTTAAATGTCATTTCGCCATTAATTTCAACACCTGCTTCAAAAGATTTTTTAGCATTATCCCATGCACCACCTGCGTTATTTTGAAAGATGGCCCATAACACACCACTTACCGTTACACCGGCCATATAACCGCCCAACATTTCAGCAATAGCAAGATGATTCATTCCAAATAGCATTGGCAAAAAGGCAATAACTAAAGGAAAACCAATGGTTAATAATCCTGGTAACATCATTTCTTTTAAAGACGCTTTAGTAGAAATAGCGACACATTTATCATATTCGGGCTTTCCAGTACCTTCCATAATCCCTGGTATTTCTTTAAACTGTCGTCTTACTTCATAAACCATTTCCATAGCAGCTTTACCTACAGCATTCATTGCTAATGCAGAAAATACTACAGGCACCATACCCCCAACAAATAACATGGCTAAAACCGGAGCTTTAAATATATTAATCCCATCGATTCCTGTAAAAGTAACATAGGCTGCAAAAAGTGCTAAAGAGGTTAATGCCGCTGATGCTATAGCAAATCCTTTTCCTGTAGCTGCCGTTGTATTACCAACAGAATCTAAGATGTCTGTACGCTCTCTAACAATTGGTTCTTGCTCACTCATTTCTGCAATACCACCCGCATTATCAGAAATTGGCCCAAATGCATCTATTGCCAATTGCATTGCTGTAGTGGCCATCATTGCAGAAGCTGCCAATGACACCCCATAGAATCCTGCAAAAGCATATGAGGCCCATATGGCACCTGCAAAAAGGAGTACAGAAGGAAATGTAGAAATCATTCCTGTTGCTAAACCTGCTATAATATTCGTTCCTGCACCAGTGCTTGATTTTTGTACAATGGCTAAAATTGGCTTTTTACCTAAGCCTGTATAATACTCTGTAACCGAAGAAATTACTGCGCCTACTATTAACCCAACCAAAGTGGCTAAAAACACATTAGTGGAAGTGACAACTTGCAAGCCTTCACCAAAAAATTCCATACGCATTGTTTCAGGAAGCATCCATTTACATAAGCCAAAACAGGCCAAAGCGACTAAAATAATAGAGGTCCAGTTTCCAACATTTAAAGCCCTCATTACTTGAGCTTCTTTTGCTTCATTATTTTTAATTTTTACCAACATGGTTCCTATTATGGAAATAATAATACCCACACCTGCAATAGACATTGGTAATAATATTGGTCCTATGCCACCAAAAGCATCAGTAATACTTCCGCCCATGTCTTTAATCACATAATTTCCTAAAACCATTGCCGCTAACACCGTAGCTACATAAGATCCAAACAAATCGGCACCCATACCAGCAACATCGCCAACATTATCGCCAACATTATCTGCAATTGTTGCAGGGTTACGAGGATCGTCTTCTGGGATACCTGCTTCTACTTTTCCTACTAAATCGGCACCTACATCGGCAGCCTTGGTATAAATACCGCCACCTACACGAGCAAATAACGCAATAGATTCTGCTCCCAAAGAAAACCCAGCTAGTGTTTCTAAAACAATCGTCATGTCTTCAGTAGACGTCCAAACGCCATTCATAAAGAATCTAAAAAATAAGATAAAAAATAAGGTTAAGCCTAAAACCGCTAAACCTGCAACACCAAGCCCCATAACAGTACCACCGCCAAAAGATATTTTAAGTGCGTTTGGTAAACTTGTTCGCGCCGCTTGTGTCGTTCTTACATTTGTTTTCGTGGCTATTTTCATTCCTACATTACCAGCATAAGCAGAAAATGCTGCACCAAATATAAAGGCAATAACAATTAACCAATGTGTTGTTGGCACGATAACAGAGACAATTCCTAAAAGAATACTAACGATGACCACAAATATGGTTAATAATCTATATTCGGCATTTAAAAAAGCGAGAGCGCCTTCGTATATATAATCTGAAATCTCTTTCATTTTACCATCTCCAGCATCTTGTTTCATGACCCAAGATCTTTTAATGGCCATGTAAATTAAGCCTAAAAATGCCATTAAAACTGGCATGTAAATCATCATTGATTCCATATATTTTTTTTTGATTAATTTAAAAGTTCAGCAAAAGTAACAAAATCAATACGAAGTAAAAAATATTTTAAAATCGATCGTTTTTTAACATGAAAATACAAGTAATTATATTGTCAAAAATCTAACAGCATTAGAGCTAATATAGTTGTTTATAACAGTTTTTATTAAGTTAAAATTCAATGAGGAAATACTATAAAATATTAATTTGGGTATAGACTATTGTTTGGTATTGTTTATACATACATCGCATTCGCCATATATTAATATTAGGAAAATCTTGTTTTCGTAAACGCAATGTAATAAATCCCTAAAAAAAGGTATAAATGTAAAATTAAAGAAATACCAAACAACAGTCTTTATTACATAAAAATCGTACCTTTATTCCCATCAAATAAACTAACCAATAATTTTGAAATCCTTTTTTCGTTTTTGGAATGAATTAAGGCGGAGAAACGTTCCTAAGGGAATTATTTCTTACGTTATATTCTCATGGGTCTTACTACAAGTTATTTCTGTTTTAGGCTCAATTATAACCGTTCCTACTTGGTTTGGCAAGACTGTATTGATTTCACTTTTGGTTATTTTTCCATTTTATTTAATTTTTTCATGGTTTTATGATATTACCGCTTCGGGTATTATAAAAACGCTAACTATTGAAGGGAAAATTAACGAAGATCACACAGCGGCGATAGGCAAGAGGCTTAATGTATTTATTCTAGTATTTCTTTTCTTAGCAGTTGTTCTTCTAGCCGTTGATAGGTTTCGACTAACTTCTGAAGTAACAACAGGAAAAAACGAACAACTCGCTTATAACTCAATTGCGGTGCTCCCATTCAACGATTTGTCATATAAAAAAAACCAGAGCTATTTTGCAGACGGGCTCGCAGAAGAACTCTTAAACTATCTTTCAAGAATCCCAGAAATGCACGTT
Organism: uncultured Flavobacteriaceae bacterium; assembly: GCA_937937185.1. GTDB lineage: Bacteria > Bacteroidota > Bacteroidia > Flavobacteriales > Flavobacteriaceae > JAHDGB01. The sequence goes on along the minus strand of CALDCO010000118.1, from coordinate 10,504 downwards.
ATCTCTAGAACCTCAGCATTTTCTTTTAAAGGCACTAATTTAGATATTCCAAGTATTGCCAAAAAATTAAAGGTAAATTATATTTTAGAAGGTAGCGTAAGAACTCAAGATAGTGTCGTTAGAGTTAGCGTTAAACTTGTTGATACAAAAAAAGATCAAAATTTATGGGTTCAAAGTTGGGATAAAGACCTGAGAAATATTTTCAAAATTCAAAATGAAATTGCCGAAGTTGTAGCTAAGAATATGGAATTACGCCTTAGAGCTAAAGACATTCCTAAGGTAAAAGAGGCTAAGGCTCGCGCCTATAAATTATACCTAAAGGCTAGACACAAATATCAAAATTCCAATGGAGGTGAAGGATTACTATGGGTAGAAGAACAACTGAAAAATTCGTTGGCTATAGATTCTACTTATGCTCCTGCTTGGGCGCTTTTAGGAAAAACTTATCATTCACAAAATAACTACGGTCTCATTGAGGCCGCTGAAGGACATAAGCTTTCTAGTTCTGCTTCTTTAAGAGCTTTAAAAGAAGACAGCACCTATGCTTTTACTTATTCCACCTTAGCAACGATTGCAATCGATTATGAAAAAGATATTGGCCAAGCTGAAAGGTGGGTGAATAAAGGATTAAAAATGGAGCCCAATAATTCTAATTTAATTTATAGTGCCTCTGAAGTAGCTTTTCTTATGGGAGAAAGTGAAAAAGCAATAAAACTTAATAAGAGAGCTATTCTTTTAGATCCTATTAACTCTTTTAACTATTTCGTAATTACTAATAATTACTATTATGCTGAACAATATGACGATGTAATTAAAAGCGCCAAAGAAACAATTAAACTAGACCCAGATGGTGATGTTATATATGGCACTTACGCAATGGCACTTATTAAATTAAAACGGTATGACGAAGCTTTAGAAATTATTAATAAAGAACCTCTCGAAGGATTCCAGTTACACATCCGTGCCATCATATATCACATTCAGGGTAAACGGACTGAATCTGAGGAACAAATACTTAAACTTACAAAAAAACACCAATTGAGCTATAGCTATCAAATCGCGTTAACTTACGCTGCCATTGGTAACCGAGAAAAAATGTACGATTGGTTAGATATGGCTTATAACTATCAAGACTTGGGATTAGCTGAACTAACCGTAGAACCATATTTTAAGCCCTATAGAGAAGAACAACGTTTTAAAACGTTTGTTAAAAAAATTGGATGGAAATACGAATAATGTTTTCTAACTTTTACATTTTTTTATGTAATAATACCGAGATTTATTATTAAAAAACGGATTTTAAGCTGTTTTGTATCGTTTGAATAGTATCATTTTAACGCTTTACATCTAAAGCATCACGTAGTGCATTTCCTATCATCATAAAAGCCATAACCAAACTCATGATGCATAACCCTGGCACTAAAGCCAAATAGGGTTTGCCAAGAATGATATAGTTATAATGGTCTTTTATCATGGCGCCCCAACTGGCCATAGGTGGTTGCGCTCCTATACCCAAAAAGCTTAAACCACTCTCAATAAGTATCGCCGCTGCAAAATTAGCCGCACAAATAACAATAACTGGCGCCATAATATTTGGAAGAATGTGTTTTGTAATGATTCTAAAATCTTTAAAACCTAATGCCCTAGCTGCGGTAACATACTGCATTTCCTTAGCACTTATTATTTGACCACGCACTACGCGCGCGACTTCGACCCACATGGTTAAACCCACTGCAATAAAAACCTGCCAAAACCCTTTTCCTAAAGCTAAAGTAATTGCAATGACCAAAAGCAGTGTGGGAATAGACCACGTCACATTAATAATCCACATAATAAAAGCATCTATTTTACCGCCATAATACCCAGAAATACTGCCCATAAAAACACCTATAATTAAAGAAATAAAAACAGCTACAAAGCCTATAAAAAAAGAGATTCGCGCACCTACTAAGATACGACTTAATAGGTCTCGCCCATATTTATCGGTCCCTAAGTAAAATGTTTTATTGCGAATACTGTATTTTTTTTGATTTGTGTTTATAGATTTTTCAACCCCTTTTAAACCATCGGAAGCATATTCTGTATAATTTAATTGACTCCCTTTAATGGTGTAATTAGAAATTGGAATTTCTGTTGCTGCCATTTTCTCGCCAAAGAGCAACTTGTTCACCGTACTTTGAGTTACTGTATTTTCTAATTCTATTTTTAAAATCTCGATGTTAAATCCTGGTTTCTTTGAATGAATGGACAAATGCATCTGGTTTGCATGTTGAGAGTTATCTGGCGCAAACACATAGGCAAATATGGAGATGAAACCAATCAAAACAATAAACCCAAAACTAAAAACGCCCCAAAAGTCTTTTTTAAACTTTTGGAGCGCTAAGTGTCTTAATGAATTTGTGGTTTTACCCATTTATCATTTAATTCTTTACTTTGTCTGTGGTTGCCACTTTTTTAATTTCGTAAGTCATTTTAAGGTCTTGAAGTACATTTAAAGCCTCTTCCATGTAAACATCTTGGCTTAAGCTTTCGTGCCACCTTACGCGTTTTTCTTTTAAAATAGTATCTTTTTCAAATAAGGCTTGCTCATAGGGCAGCGAACTAAACGATAAATTTGTTTTGTACTTATTAATGGCATCAAACTGTTTTGCTTCAGCTTCGCTAGTTTTTATACGCGATTTATATTCATTATAATTTAGCGAATAGGTTTTTTTATCTAAATTATTTTTAATCCATTTTGCATTTTCTTCTATTAGCTTTAGCTGTTCATTCTGTTCCATTCTCGCTTTACTCTTACTAATGGTTAAATCGTAGTCGTAGTATCTGTTCCAAAAATCATAATCGACCGCATCTATTTTATCCCATTCGAGCGGATTGTCTTGATCGCGTTCACCTATATCTATAAAACTATAACGGTCTGGAACAATAACATCACTCTTCACCCCTTTTAACTGAGTAGAACCGCCATTAATTCTGTAAAATTTTTGGCGTGTAATTTTTATTGCTCCTAAATCGCCATGAGAGCTTTGGCGCACCATTCGGTTTAAGTCTAATACATTTTGTACCGTTCCTTTACCATAGGTTTGTGTACTCCCTATAATAATTGCACGTTTATAATCTTGCATTGCTGCTGCTAAAATTTCAGAAGCAGAGGCCGATAATTCATTTACTAAAATTACTAATGGGCCATCCCAAATAATAGATTTGTCTTTATCTTTAAGTATTTCCTTAGGCTCATCGGTAGAACGCACTTGCACCACTGGCCCTTCTTTTATAAATAACCCAGCAATATCAACCACTGTTTTTAAAGACCCACCGCCATTGTCTCTTAAATCGAGTACTAAGCCTTCCATGCCTTCTTTCTTTAAACGCTCAATTTCTATTTTAACGTCTGAGGCAGCATTTCGGTTATTATAATTTTCAAAGTCGATATAAAATTTTGGTAAATTAATGACTCCAAATAATTTATTGTCTTTTTTAACGGTTGAGGATTTTGCATAGGTTTCTTCTAACTCCACAACATCCCTAGTAATACTTATGTCTTTAATAGAGCCGTCTACTTTTTTTACGGTAAGAATCACTTTAGTGCCTTTTGGGCCTTTAATGAGTTTAATAGCATCATCTATACGCATCCCAACAATACTTACAGCATTATCTTCATCTTCTTGTCTTGTTTTTAGAATCACATCGCCAACTTCTAATTCGCGGCCTCTCCAAGCCGGCCCTCCTGAAATTAATTCTACTATTTTAGTATGGTCCATTCTTTTTTGAAGTCTTGCCCCAATCCCTTCTAGTTTACCCGACATTTGTTGATCGAAACGGTCTTTATCTCTTGGTGCAAAGTAAAATGTATGTGGATCAAATTCTTCAACAATGGCATTAATATACATCGCAAACCAATCTTTACGTTGTAAATCATCAATATAATCGTTGTAATAAACATCGAAGGTGTTTAATGTTGCTTTTCTTGCCTTCTCTTCCATTTCTTCTAAGCTTAACTTTTTAGAAGGGGCTTCATTAGAAGGGGCTTCAAATGCCGATTTTTTTGCTTTCTCATCCAGTTCTTCGAAAGCTTTTTCGTCATTTTTTTTATCATTCTCCTGCTCAGTAATTAAATCGTCGTAATTCGAAATGGTACTAAACTTGAGTTGCTGTCGCCATCTTTCTTTTAATTTTTTCTTATTCTTTACATAATCCAAAGTTTCATAATCTGTATTTAAGGATTCTTGTATGGTGTAGTCGAAAGGCTTATCTAAAATGGTTTTATATATAACTTTAGTTTCATCTACTCGCTTTACTAAACGATTATACACTAAATTAAAGAAAGAGACATCATAGGCTTTAATTTGGTCGTCCAATTCATTCTTATAGCGCTCAAATTCTTCTATATCAGATTTTAAAAAATAACGTTTTAAAGGATCGATTTGATTTAAAAAAGTATCGTAAACATCTTTAGAGAAGTCGTCATCAAGATCTTTGGGTTCGAAATGCAGTTGCTCTAAAGCTAACGTAATTATTTGAATTAATAATTTATCTTTATTTGGGTCGTTGCTTACTTTTGAAGTAAAACTGCAAGAACCAAAAGCGAATAATAACACGAGTATTAAAATATTATATTTCCTTTGCATGTTGTCTTTTTCTTTTAGGGGTTTAGTATGAATTCACTAAAATAAAGAAAAAACTATGCCAACATAGACTATTTGCACTAATTTTTTGTTAAACTGGGCTTATTAAAGCTTTCAGTTAAGAAAATATTATGTTTTTAGTTGGTATTATGTACTTTTGCTTGACGATTTTCAATTAAATAATGACTAAAAAACCACTTATTTTAGTGACTAATGACGATGGCATTGCCGCTCCAGGTATCATAGCACTTACAGAAGTGATGCAAACCCTAGGAGAAGTTGTAGTTGTAGCACCAGACAGCCCACAAAGTGGTATGGGGCATGCTATTACTTTAAATTCAACTTTACATATTGAAAAAATAAGTGATTACCAATACAGCTGCTCTGGCACACCTGCCGATTGTGTTAAAATTGCTGTAAACGAAATACTTGGTCGCAGACCAGATCTTTGTGTTTCTGGCATTAATCATGGTTCAAATTCTTCAATAAACGTGATTTACTCTGGAACCATGAGTGCAGCAATCGAAGCAGGTATTGAGGGTATTCCTGCCATTGGTTTCTCAAACTTAAATTACAACTGGGATGCTAATTTTGACGCCTCAAAAATTCATGTTAAATCTATTGCCAAAAATGTTCTAGAGCATGGCCTAGCTCAAGGCGTTGTGCTTAATGTTAATATCCCCAATATTGATAAAGAAGCTATTAAAGGCGTGAAAATATGTAGACAAGCTCGAGGAAATTGGAAAGAAGAGTTTGACAAGCGCCAAACCCCACAAGGCAAAGACTACTACTGGCTAAGTGGTCGGTTTGAAAATTATGATAAAGGTGAAGACACCGATGAATGGGCACTAAAAAACGGCTACGTATCGCTAGTACCCGTGCAATTTGATTTAACAGCTCATCATTGTATTCAACAGTTAAACTCATGGATTTTTAATGCGTAAAAAAGATATTATTATTGGTTTTGTAATTGGCCTTTTAATCTCTACAATAGGCGTGCTATTATTCACCCTATTTATTAGCTTAAAATTAAATTTAACTTTAGACCAAGCCTTAGAACAAGGATTATCAACCAAATTATTGGGCAAGCGAGCTAGTGTAGGCGTCCTTTTAAATTTACCTGTCTTTTACTTTTTCTTAAAAAAGAGAAAAGACCGAATCGCGCAAGGTATTTTAATGTCTATATTTATTGTGGCGTTGGTTTTTATATTCACGCTATTTTAACTTCGAAGTCATTTAAATGAAGTAATAATAACTACATTTATGTCGCGCAAAAAAATAAAGAGGTCGCCATAGTATTATTTTACTATTGTTATGGTTGATTTTGACCTCTAAAATAATAATTTGCAGTAAATGAAATACTATATTATTTCTGGTGAAGCCTCTGGAGATTTACACGCTTCTAACCTAATGAAAGCGTTATTAAAAAAAGACGTTAATGCTCAATTTCGATTTTGGGGTGGCGATCTTATGCAAGATGTTGGTGGAACATTAGTAAAGCATTATAAGGAACTTGCATTTATGGGTTTTCTTGAAGTGGTTATGAACCTGCGCACCATTGCCAAAAATATAGCTTTTGCAAAAAGAGATATTAAAGCTTTCAATCCCGATGTTATTATTTTTATTGACTACCCAGGTTTTAATCTACGTATTGCAAAATGGGCAAAAGCACTACACTATAAAACACATTATTACATTTCACCTCAAATTTGGGCTTGGAAAGAAAACCGAATTAAAGCCATAAAAAGAGACCTAGATGAGATGTATGTTATCCTTCCCTTTGAAAAAGACTTTTATGAAAACAAACACCATTTTCCAGTACATTTTGTAGGACACCCTTTAATTGATGCGATTTCTAACAGAAAACAAGTTGATGAATACGAATTTAGAGCGGCGCATCAACTTAGTGAAAAACCCATTATTGCTTTACTTCCCGGAAGTAGAAAACAAGAAATTATAAAGGTTTTATCTGTTATGCTAAGTTTGGTTGATGATTATCCAGATTATCAATTTGTTATTGCAGGCGCACCCAGTTTAGAGTATCATTTTTACAAACAATTTATTCAGAAAGAAACGGTACATTTTATTTCAAACAAAACGTATGACCTATTAAGTGTTTCTACTGCGGCACTGGTTACTTCTGGAACAGCCACTCTCGAAACTGCTTTATTTAAAGTGCCTCAAGTGGTTTGTTACAAAGGAAGCTGGTTGAGTTATCAAATAGGAAAGCGTGTTGTTAAACTCGATTACATTTCTTTGGTAAATCTAATTCTAAACAAGCAAGCCGTTACCGAACTTATTCAAGATGATTTTAATAATAAGCGCCTAAAAAAAGAGTTAGATATTATACTTGATGCTTATGAACGTGCTAAGTTTTTTATAAATTATTACGAATTAGAAAAAGCCCTTGGCGGAAAGGGCGCCAGCGAACATACAGCTAACCTCATTTATAAAGCGATTAATTAAACCATGCAAAGAATTGTATTACTCCTTTTAGTTTCATTTGTTTTATTTTCCTGCGGAAGTGCAAAACCTAAAATAACCACTAAGAAAACAAAAAATACTCAAGCTGCAGTTAGCAAAAAAGCTGCCGTTAGTCCATTAGTAAAAAAAATAATAACTAATGCCAAAGCCTATGAAGGTGTTCGCTATAAATATGGAGGCACCACAAAAAAAGGAATGGATTGTTCGGGCTTAATTCATACTGCCTTTAAAGAAGAGCAGATCGAACTCCCTAGAATCTCAAGAGAAATGGCTACCCATGGAAACTGGATCGACCTTAAAAAAGTGCAAGAAGGAGACTTACTGTTTTTTGCCACAAAAAAAGGCAGCAGAAAAGTAAACCATGTGGGCTTAGTGACCAGTGCTAGAGTTGGTCAGGTCGAGTTTATTCATTCTAGCACCAGTAAGGGTGTTATTATCTCTAACCTTGCTGAAAAATACTGGTACTTTGCTTTTGTGCAAGCCAGACGTGTACTGTGATAGCATTTTTAAATTTAAAGCCATGCATTCACAAAAATGTATTAAATTTACTTTTTCCCATACATTACTAACACTAATGTAGACAACTAATTTCTCAGGTTCATTTTGATGTAAAATAATGAACTCGTGAAACTTATAAATTTTACGATTGTTAAACTTACAATAGGTCTTATTGTAGGAATACTAATCGCCTATTTTAAACCCTTTTCGGTAAGTATAAGCCTCATAGCATGCATATGTGCTATCGTCACTACCTTAATCGTTAAGTTACAATTACGAAACACTTCAAAATCTTTTTGGTTTGGTGTCTTAGTTTATGTCTCTATCGTTTTTACAGGAATATTAACCACTGTTTCTCATAATCAAAAAAATTTTAACAGCCATTATTCTCACGTCTCAAACAAAAACCCATTAAAAAATAGTGTTACGTTTAGAATTCGTGAAGTATTAAAGCCTAATACCTATTACCACAAGTATGTGATAGACCTTCTGTATGTTAACTCAAAAAAGGTTTCAGGAAAAGCAATGCTTAATGTAAAAAAAGACTCCTTATTCCCTACTTTAGAAACCGATGATATTCTAATCACCACTCAGCCTTTTAAAACCATACAAAAACCATTAAACCCAGAACAATTTAATTACCAAAACTATCTAAAACGGCAATACATTTATCATCAAATAACCTGCGAAACTGATGAACTCTTTTCACTTAGCAAAAAGAAACACACCTTTTTAGGACAGGCTGCTAAACTGAGAACCCATATTAAATCGAAGTTAAAAAATTATCCTTTTAAGCCTGAAGAACTCGCCATTATTAATGCCTTAATTTTAGGGCAACGACAAGATATTAGCAAAACGACTTATGAGCGTTACAGCAAAGCTGGAGTCATTCATATTTTAGCAGTTTCTGGCTTGCATATTGGCATTATACTATTGTTTTTAAGTACTTTATTAAAACCTTTAGAGCGTATAAAAAATGGTCGTACTTATAAAATTACACTCATACTTATACTATTATGGAGTTTTGCTATTATAGCTGGACTATCTGCATCAATAACACGTGCGGTAACCATGTTTAGTATTGTAACTATTGGCACACATTTAAAAAGACCAATAAACATATACAATACATTAACGCTTTCTATATTTATGCTACTCTTATTTAAACCGTTATACCTATTCGATGTTGGTTTTCAATTAAGTTACGCTGCCGTTTTTGCTATTGTAAGTATTCAGCCTTTATTCATGCAGTTATGGCAACCCAAATGGTTTCTAGTAAGAAAAGTATGGCAAATTATTACGGTTTCTTTTGCTGCACAAATTGGGGTTTTACCATTTAGTTTATTTTACTTTCATCAATTCCCTGGATTATTCTTGTTCTCTAATCTTGTTATAATTCCCTGCTTAGGGTTTATTTTAGGTTTAGGGATTTTAGTGATTGTTTTAGCTTTATTAAATGGTTTACCCGAATTTTTGGCAACGCTTTACGGGATAGTCATTCATCTCTTAAATCAATTCATAGGCTGGGTTTCTTTACAAGATGAATTTATATTTCAAGACCTGTCATTTAATAAAACACAACTTGTAATCGCTTACTTTTTTATTATTGTATTAGTAAGGTGTTTAACACAAATTAATTACAAAAGAGTGGCTTTGCTGTTAATTGCCATCATTCTGTTTCAAGGCGTTTTAATTAATAATAAATACGACAGGCAGATCGGTGAATTTATCATTTTCCATAAAGTTAAAGAAACGGTCATCGCCAAAAGAAAAGGCACTTTTTTGAAATTCTACAGCAATTTAGAGGCTTTAAAATTAAAGCGTAACTTTATTAGCTATACCATAGCCAATGGCATTAAAACCATTAGTAATGATAGTATCGCTCCTATCTATAACCTTAAAAATAAATATTTATTAGTTATTGATCGCGATGGGGTATATCAGGTTACGCGTTTTTGTCCAGATTACATATTGTTAACTAATACGCCAAAAATTAATTTAAACAGAATGATCGATTCTATTCAACCGCGTTTTATCATTGCCGATGGCAGCAATTATAAGGCTCAGGTATTGAAATGGAAAAAAACTTGCAAGAACAAAAAAATCCCTTTTCATGATACTTATGAAAAAGGGGCTTTCGTATTAAAAAATGATTAATGCGATTATTAGCTGTTGGCTAAAAAAATACTACGCGTTTTTTTCACAAAGAGCACTGTTGGTATATGCAAAATGAAAAGTAGTTACAGGTATACTTCTGGTAAAATTTTAGCAGCTTATAGCAACTAAATCGACAAAAAAACTTAAAACTTAGTTACTAAACTCTGGGGAAAAGGCTTTGTAATAGTCGTTAAAAGCATCTTGAGTGGTTAAAGCCAAATGCTCATTTTTATGAAACATCTTTACATATAACTCTAATTGCTGTGGGGTTTTATAACCAGCAATTGGCGCTATAAAATCGGCGTTTTCATCTAAAAACACAACTGTAGGGTAGGCTCTAATACTAAAAAAACGCGATAATTGATGAGCAGAATTTCTTCTGGTTGCCTTAGCAGGGTCGTAATCAGGGTTTTCAAAAACTTTATCTTTAAAGTTTATTTTTTCATCGCCTTCTGCATTAAACTTAACGGCATAATAGTTTTTATTAATATACGCTGCGACATCTTTGTTACCAAAGGTATTTCTATCTAACATTTTACAGGGCCCACACCAATTGGTATAGACATCCATAATAATTTTTTTAGGTTTCTTTTTTTGAAGTGCAACAGCCTCTTCAAGCGTTATCCATTTAATTTCCTGTGCCTGCAAGTTAACGGTTACTAACAATGCAAATAATGCTGTAAATAGTAATTTCTTCATAATTCTCTAGTCGCAAAAGTTATGCCTAAGTTACAAAAAAT
>CALDCO010000117.1 GCA_937937185.1 uncultured Flavobacteriaceae bacterium | reverse complement strand
GTTCTAATTTTATTAGGAATTAAGCTAATTTTGCCTCATGAATACGCCTTTAGCAGAACGTTTAAGACCAAAAACATTAAAAGACTATATTAGTCAAGCGCATTTAGTGGGTGAAAATGGATCATTGACCAAACAAATTGCTCAAGGCCTGATTCCGTCAATGATTTTTTGGGGGCCTCCTGGAATTGGAAAAACAACCTTAGCGAATATTATTGCGACCCAATCTGAAAGACCCTTTTACACACTAAGCGCTATTAGTTCTGGTGTTAAAGATGTACGTGAGGTTATTGAAAAAGCAAAACAAAGTGGCGGATTATTTACGACCAAAAATCCTATATTGTTTATTGATGAAATTCATCGTTTTAGTAAATCGCAACAAGATTCTCTATTACAAGCCGTTGAAAAAGGATGGATAACACTTATAGGGGCTACAACAGAAAACCCTAGCTTTGAGGTGATACCCGCCTTACTGTCGCGTTGCCAGGTGTATATATTAAATCCTTTTAACAAAAACGATTTAGACACACTTTTACAACGCGCCATTAAAGAAGATGACTACCTTTCTAAAAAAACAATACGTTTAAAAGAAACCGAAGCCTTATTGCGTCTTTCAGGTGGTGATGCCAGAAAGTTACTTAATATTTTTGAATTAATTGTTAATGCTGAAGACTCAAATACCATAACCATCACTAACGATAATGTTTTGGATAAAGTGCAAAATAATACGGTGCGTTATGATAAAACTGGCGAACAACATTACGATATTATTTCAGCCTTTATAAAATCGATAAGAGGAAGCGATCCTAATGCCGCCGTATATTATTTGGCCAGAATGGTTGAAGGCGGAGAAGATGTAAAGTTTATTGCCCGTCGTTTACTTATTCTGGCTAGTGAAGATATAGGAAACGCTAACCCTACAGCATTAATTATGGCAAATAATACATTCCAGGCTGTAGCCACTATTGGTTATCCTGAATCTCGAATTATATTAAGTCAATGTGCTACCTATTTAGCATGTTCTCCTAAAAGTAATGCCGCTTACGAAGCCATTGGTAACGCTCAGAAATTGGTTAAGGAAACAGGAGACTTAAGTGTGCCACTAGCCATTAGAAATGCCCCAACCAAGCTAATGAAAGAAATTGGTTATGGCGAGAACTATAAATACTCACATAATTACGAAAATAATTTTGCTGAACAAGAATTTTTACCTTCTGAAATTAAAGGTACTACACTATACCATCCGGGTAAGAATCAAAGAGAAAAAGCGCAACGTGATTTTTTAAAACAACGCTGGAAGGAGAAATATGGGTATTAGTAAAAGAATGGGATTAAAGCTAAAATTTAATATTCAGTACCTTTTTCTGAATGCTCCCATTTTCATAATATTCCATAATCCACTGTTCATCGAATCGATAAATTATGGCTTCTTGTCCTTTAAGCATAAAAACATCTTTTAAACCAGTTTTTAATATTTTATAGAGGACTTTAGGCGAGCTATCTACCAACTGATAACCGTTAGTCATTGCCTGAGCATATAGTATATTAGCTGTATTAGTCACCGTTTCTTGTGTATTTAAAACGGTAGCAGGTTGCTCTATTTTTTTTATGTTTTCTTCTTCTATAATTTCTTTTTCTATAATTTCTTTTTCTGCTATGGGCTTTAGTTGTTTAGGTGAACCCACTGTAACTGTTGTTGCTGGTTCGTATTTATAGTTTAAAGTAGAAAATGTTTTAAAGGCCGCTCTTAGTGCTTGGTTATAAGCAATTTTATATTCTTTTTCTCTAGACTCTCCTGCTTTGGAAGTGTATACTATTTTATCATTACAATCTTTTAGAACCACATTTAATTTTGTTTTAAATAAGTTTTTATCTCTTGCAACATCAGATTTAAGGGCTAAACACCTGTTTTTTATTAAATCTTCAGGAAATTCAGAATCTTCCATTAAAGCGATAAATCCATGCTTATTAAATAAAAATTCAGAAAGCGAATTAAGCTGAAACTGGTCTGCACTTTTTAAGAAATCATATTGATTAGGAACAATAACATACTTATAAGCATTTAAATTGTTCTGCGAAAATCCAGAAGTTAAGGTTAAAAGCAATAAAAGGAATAAGACATTTCTGGCCATTTGTTTTTTTGATAAATATACTTTTATTTTTGATTATAAATATAATTGAAACCCAATTGTACTGAAGCACTTTTTGCCTTGGCTAAGTTTTGAAAATCGAGTAAGTTATCTGCTACTAAATAAAAATTAATATTTTTTATATGAGCAGACATACCTAAACCCAAATTTCTAAAAGAATAAGAATCTATAGTATAGGTCCCTTTAAGCCTTAACGCTTCAAATAATTTCCTGTAATAATAAACAGTAAGCGCGTTTTGTACATTTTTAGGTCTGCTAATACTATATAATTGTACTCCTATTCCATTTAAATACCCTTCATTATTATTTAAACAATCGCAAACGTTACTATTACCGGTTCCAAAAGCATATCGTAAGGCCGCATTAAATTTAACAGGTCTAAATGTTGTATAGCTGTTGTCTGTTTTCCTTAGTTCAATTAATTCATCAAAATTATCCTCAATCTCATCCCAATAGGCTTCAGCAGTTTCAGCTGTGCTTACATCGGGAAAAAGAGGGTTTATCCCAGAGAACGTATATTGATTGTTAATAATATAATTTTCGACATCCTTAGAATGCCTAATAAAACCAATATCTTGTAGGCTGGCATCTATGGTGGTTTGTTTCGTTAAAGCATAAGTTAAACCTAAATCGACGCCCAACCCAAAATTTCCGCCCTTTAAAAGTGCCCCTGGGCCATCGGTAGGACTTAATCCTTTTACTCCAGAGGTTCTTAGTTCTAGATCGAGATCAAAAACATGATCGTAAAAATTATTACGCCCTTCTCTGGTTACAAAAGTCCCTGTATTAGCAATGGAGCTAGCGTTTATAAGGCTGTAATACACTTTGCCTCTTACCCCATAATTTAGCTGTTTATTCACTTTTTTTGTATATCCTGCATGAAAAACCAATAGGGACTCTAATGACGCTTTTACCTGATTAAGATTAAAAACGCGACCAATATTATTTGCGTTCCCTTCTATGCCCAGATCGGCCAGATCTTCAGGGAAATAGACAATAGCATCGGTTTCTTGATAGAGTCCAAAAGACAAATAATTCTCTTTTTCGCCATTCTTATCTATGGCAAAACCGCCCGATAACAACTCAATCTGTTGATTGGCGCCAAAAAAATCATTTTCGTCTAATTGATTAATGACATTGGTTACCTTCTCTCCAAAAGGAACAGCGTCATCGGCAAAAAGATCGAATGCAGTAACACCAGAAAAGCCCACATTAGCATGAATATGTGATAAAAAAGGAATGCCAAAATACCAATCATTTTCTATCTTCCCGCCAGGGTTAATAAGAAGTGATTGTGGGCTTTCAGGCAACCCATATAATACTTGTTTATTCTGAGAAAATGAAAAACAAGTTATTAGCAATAATAACAAGCTTAGTTTCCTCATTCATCAGTATTTATATTTAGAAAAAAGGTCGCTTTTGATTTTAATTCTACACGCCCAATGGTATTTTGATTAATAACCGATCCATCTGGGCTAGGAGATAATATCGCTGTAAATACCATTTTGTTTGTAGTCTTTAGAGCAGTAAGAGCCTCATCACCTTCAAAAACTTCGATATGATCTGTAATAACATCCTCATTATTTATAGAAGCAGCCGTATTCACTGTAAAAGTATGCTGTACCTCATCTTCAGTATTTAAAAAATCAATCCGTGTTTGAAAACCGCGTTTAACACTATTGGCTATCTTAAATGTAAATACTGCTCTAATAAGATTATCGACTAAAAAATCGCTGTTAAAAACTTTAATTACCGTGGCATCTTGGGCTTCAGGCAGTTCTTCCCCATCATCATTAACAAAAAAAGTGTTCGCTGGTGCATTAAAATAAACAATGCTAGCTTCTAAAACTGGATTTATAGTCAAGTTTCTGGCTTGATCAAAATCTACATCTTTAACACAAGATACCGTAAGAAGCAACAAAAACAAGGGTTTTATTAATTTCAAATGCCTGTAATTTAACATATTGCTATATAATTTAAAACAGCTTTCACCATAGCCTTCTACTCAATTTATATCAACTTCATTTAGGCAGAATAGTAATGAAGTAAAAGTGGTTAAAAATTTTAAACTTCTAATTCCAATATCGAGAATCTATAGTGAATGGTTATTTACTATCAGTAATTTACGTTAAAAACGGCAAAAAGTAAAAAGTTATTGCTATAAAATATTTTTTAATTCTAATAAGTGATGAATTGATTTAATATTTTTTGCAAGAGAGGTATTGTGATAATTATAGCAAATAGCCGCCATACCTACATTTAGTGCACCTTGTATATCGGCCTCAAAACTGTCTCCAATCATAATACTGGTCTCAGGATTTGCGTTTGCTAAACCTAAAGCCATGTTAAAAATTATAGGGTTTGGTTTTTTAACTCCAGCCATTTCGGAATTGGTCACCGTATGGAAGTAATTCGTTAATTTTGATTTTTTTAGCTTTTCATCTTGAATCTTTTGAACCCCATTAGTAATAATATGAAGTTTATATTTAGGTTTCAGATACTCTAAAATTTCATAAGTCCCAGATAACAAATAATTAAATTGGGTTAAATGAGTAATATAATCTTGAGAAAGTTGATTTATTTTTTCATCTGAAATGGTCATAGATAAGCCCTCAAATGTTTCTTTAAGTCTATTATACCTTAACTTCGTTTGATCTATTTTTTCTTCACGATATAATTTCCAGTATTTTAAATTAATTGGCGCATAATATTTAAAAAAATGTTCTAAATCGACTTCAATAGCATTTTGCTTTAAGATTTTTTTAAAGGCTAATTTAGAGTTTTTATCAAAATCCCAAAGCGTATGATCTAAATCAAAAAAAACATGTTCTTTATTATTCATTGGCCGAATTTAAAATAATATTAAATAATTCTTTAAAGCCTTTCCATCTGGGCGCATTACTAAATGTATCGTTATGAAAAACTGAAACAAATTCCCCATTTACTGCTTTTACGCTATTAATCACGTTTTGTAAAACCTGTTTTTTATCTAGCAATGATTGTTTCTTTAATAAGGCATGATCTAGGACATGATAAGAATTAACTTTTAAAGGGGTTTGTATTTCGTGATCTAAGTCGTAAAAAAAGAATGAAGTACAGGTTCCTGCTCTAAAGCCAATATGACTAATGTAACCCATTGTAAAATCTTCGGTAATTTCTAAGGCAATTAAATTTCGATAAGATTCTGGCAAATTTAATTTTGAAAAAGAGTGCCTTGAAGCTTGTAAATCGGTATTTATAATGGCTTCCATTCGCAGTTTTTCAACTTTTAAGGTTTCAAAATTCTCAAGAGCAAAATAACTGGTTTTTAAGCCTATTTTGCAATAATCGCCTACTTGTTTAATTAAACTCGTAAACCGTCTTTTTTGAACATTTATATTTTTATCGTATGTTGAATAATCGCCAATTAAAAAAAACACTCTAAATTTAAAACGCGATTGTTTTTGCCTGTTTATAATGTATTTAAAGGTGTCGAACGGGTCTCTTTCTAAACCTAATAAAACTGTGTAGCGTTCGTATAGGTTTTTTAATCTAAATCGCAGTAAGTCTTTTAGAGTACCGCCTAAAGATCTAATTATCCCTTTAGATTTGTACTTATAGGCACAAGGTACATCTATAACGGGCTTAATAGTATACGTTTTGCTCTCGAATTTATATTCTGGATAGTTTGTTTCCAACAAATCCTTAAACTTATAAGCCCATATATCTACCACAGGTTCGTGTAAAAATCCGTTTTTAAAAGCCAAGCTTTCTTTAGCTGTAAAACGGCCATATTTATCTCTAACATATGGCAAATATTCTTCATAGCGACTTAATAAATAAAAAGAGGCCGCAAAAATATCGAAAGGTAGGGCGCTTTTTTCGTCACAAGGAAAAAAACAACTTGTTTTGTCCCAATCGTGTACCATTACTTCAAAATCTACAAGACCTTGTTTAAAAAGTAGTTCGTGAGCGTGTATAAATATTTCATTACTTAAAGGCTGCCTGGTATAGGATATTTTTATAGAGTTGTGTGCAATAAAAGTTTCTATTTTTGTGGTAAAAGAGACGGGGACGCCTATTATTCTTGTACATATTTGCTTAAAAATATACTTTACTCTTGGTGTCATTTTATGGGTGTATACTAATAGCATATATTTTATCTAAAACGATACTGTATTTATATTCAAAAATAACAAATCTATGTTTTTAATTAGGATCTTATTTAATGAAGTGGTTTAAACTTTTTTCAATTTGCTAAAAAAATGCTTTTTCGCGACTATATTTCAAATTTTTTGACTTCCGTAGCACTGCTATGCAACTAAAAAATTGCTGTATCTGGACACCAAAATACTATTTTTCACTTAAATCAAAAAAGTTTAAACCGTTGCAATTATAACTATATCAATTAAATATATTCGTATAAAATACATTGGTATTGCAGTCGCTATAAATGAGTTTTTCTTGTTATCTTCGTCAATAAAAATTTAACATAAAATGAGTTTACAACAGGATTTAATGACGGCTTTAAAAGCAGCAATGAAATCGAAAGACCAAACTGCTTTAACGGCTTTAAGGGCTGTTAAATCATCTATATTACTCGCCAAAACAGAAAATGGTGCTGCTGAAGAATTAACAGAAGAGCAAGAATTAAAAATACTTCAAAAACAAGTAAAACAACGAAAAGATAGTGCTGCAATATTTTTAGAACAGAATAGAGAAGATTTAGCGGCACCAGAATTGGCTGAAGCCGAAATAATTTCTCAGTTTTTGCCCGAAGCATTAAGCGAACAAGAAATAACTGCGGTTGTAAAAGGTGTTATTGCTAAAATTGGTGCAGACGGAATGAAAGATATGGGTAAGGTTATGGGAATAGTAAGCCAGCAATTAGCAGGAAAGGCAGATGGAAAAACAATTTCTACAATCGTTAAAGAACAATTAACAATGAGCAATTAACAATTTCAATTTTCAAAAAACATTGATTAATTGTAGTGTTGTCTTTAAACTATAGGTGATTAACTATTTTATAATATTTCGCTTTTTTATATAGGTATTACATTATAATCAATAATTTTGCATATTGCACATTGTAAAAACGGCTGCGTAGTTCAACTGGATAGAATATCAGATTTCGGCTCTGAGGGTTGGGGGTTCGAATCCCTTCGCGGTCACGAATGAATCACAAAAAATGTGAATCACAAAGCGAGTTTCAAAAATGAAGCTCGCTTCTTTTTTTGAAAATTGCGAAGTGGTTCTTTTTGTGATTCTCAACGCGGAGTGTTGTAGGGATCAGCTTAAGCTAATCCATTCGCTGTCACGAATGAATCACAAAAAATGTGAATCACGAAGCGAGTTTCAAAAAAGAAGCTCGCTTCTTTTTTTTGAAAATTGCGAAGTGGTTCTGTTTGTGATTCTCAACGCGGAGTGTTGTAGGGATCAGCTTGAGCTAATCCCTTCGCTGTCCTTAAGCGGACAAACTAGTGTTTTTCACTTTTTGTCCGTTTTTATTTTGACTTAATACCATTTAAAAATAAGGTGTTAACTCCATTATGGAATTTACTCAACGGGTTTGAACTTTTGTATCCATTCTACAAACGACTTGGTGATTAAACTTTTTTAACGCGAGTTAGACATAAGAGAATTTAAGGCTGCGTGTGGCTTCCTATAAAATTTTTATCAAAAGTCGTTATTGGAAGGTTTTTTCAAACCAAATCCTTAGATCGGAATTCAGGTGAACAGTAAGAATTTTTAAAAAATAGTGCAAGTCCCTTTTAACACAGGGGTTTTAGTACTTATAGAAAATAGTCTAATCTAAAAAATTCGACTTGATTAGTGTTATCCGAAAATTATCGCTTATTTAAATACACTAAGTAGACTAACAAACGGCTTATAATCCAAACCCTAGAGTAACAGTAAAGTTAGAGGTTCTGTTATCTATATTGGCTGCATCAGTTAAACCCACGTTAAATAACCGATTGTTAGACTCACGCCTAGCCGTATCATACGCTAAATCTAATTTCGTACTTCCAAAATTAAATCCTAAACCCAGTGAATAACCCGTGAGGTTGCCTATGGTTATTTCATCTTCATATGGGCTTTCTTCAAATCGATATCCGCCTCTAAAACTAAATTGCTTCACTTTGTATTCTCCACCTAACCTGAGGGTAGAAGCTGATTTTAATAGGGCACTAATTTGATCATTTTGAGCTGCAAAAAAAGAATCGGATGACGGTTTAAATTGAGTATTACTATAATCTTTTACAGAATAGTCAACGCTAAATAATCCCTTTTTTCCAAATACGTAGGCCAGACTCCCTGTTAATTTAGCAGGCGTTTGTAAGGTATAAGCGGGAAAAGTATTTATGATATTTGGGTTAATATCGCCTTCAAAAAAAGTAGTTCCGTCAGACAAAAGAATACCATCGTCACTTGATGTTTGCAAGGATTGTGTTGTTTCTTCTTCAATTCTAAACCAAGTAGGCGAATCGTAAGATAAACCAACTCTTAATGCTTGAGATACTTTATAAATACCTCCTACTTGAAATGAAAACCCCGCTCCATTGGCAATTAGGCTGTTTTCAAACCCGACACTATTTATTAAAGACCCCTCATTTTCATTATTTTCAGATAAAAAAGTAGAACGCTCGTGGTATAAAAAATGTGAATTAAGATTTAATCCAAAATAAAGCTTGTCGTCATATTGCGAAGCGAAATTAAAAGCGACTTTACCATTATATCCTATGGAAGAGTAACTGTATTCTTGATCAAAAGTACCTGGAGCCACATTAGAGCTATATACCGTATTGTCATCATCATCGAAATCAACGGGATCGATTAAAAACGATTCGAAACCAAGAAAGGCTTGTTGGTGTCGAAACCCAAAAGTACTGCCTATATCTGAATACGCTTCTGAGATGGTTTCACCTTCAAGTCTAGAAATATCTGCTAATCTTAAACCATCGGCATTCTCTCTAAAATAGTTGGCTATTGAATTGGTATTCGTACCTCTAGCAAACCAATTATCTCTGTAATTTTTAGTATTATCGTAAGCCACACTTAATGAGAATTTTTTCCATTTAGAATTTTCTCTAGTATTTTTAAAAACAAAAGTCCCTCCTGCTTGATTTAAATTAAAACTCGATCTGGATCTATTGTTCGTTTCATTAAAATAAGACACTTCATTTTGGTTACCACCTGCTCTTAAGGTAGCAGATGCAAAACTGTTAGAAAATACTGCTGAACTAGCAGGGTTAATGTTAATAGCACTTAAATCGCCTCCTAAAGCCCCAAAAGCTCCGCCCATGGCTCTGAATCTGGCAGAACCTTCAATCTCACCTTGCGAATAGAGTAACGCATCTGTAATGTCCTGACTGAAAAGTAAAGGCATAGAGAGTGCTGCTACGAATAGTAATATTAACTTTTTCATATGTAATTTAAATAATAGTGTTTAAAGTATTTTAATACCTTCCTCTTGAACGTCCAGAAGAATAGGATCTCCCTCCGCCTGATGATCTACCAGAAGAATAAGATCTTCCTCCAGATGATCTCCCTGAAGAATACGAACGACCGCTACTGCTTCTACTTGGTCTGGAAATAGATCTTGATCCGCTAGAAGGTTT
>CALDCO010000116.1 GCA_937937185.1 uncultured Flavobacteriaceae bacterium | reverse complement strand
TAAAACCACACCAACGGTTTGTAATCCTAGTACAATGGCTAAGACAATAAAGCTAGTAATTAAAACATCGATAAACTTGGTGTTAAAACCAAGAGTTTTGGTATAATCGGCATCAAAAAGTAAGAGTTTAAACTCTTTCCAGAAAAGCAGGAGCACAATTAAACACAAACCAGTAACGCTAGCCATTAACCAAACATCACTTTCAATAAGTGTCGCCGCTTGCCCGAATAAGTACTTGTCTAAACCTGCTTGATTGGCATTAGGTTGTTTTTGTATAAAGGTGAGGAGTAACATCCCAAAACCAAAAAACAAAGACAATATGAGGCCTAATGCTGTATCCGATTTCAGATGTGTTTTTTTAATAATGCCTCTAATCCAGAACGTACCGATAAGTCCACTAACTAAAGCGCCTAATAATAAAGTATTACTATCCTTTGCACCAGAAATTAAAAAGGCAATGGCAATTCCTGGTAATGCCGCATGCGAAATGGCATCGCCTAACAAACTTTGTTTTCTAAGTACCGCGAAGCTTCCTAACATGCCACAAACTGCGCCAAGTATAGCTGTGCCTAATGTAATGGTTCTTAGGGTATAATCTGTGAAAACGAGTTGTATGTAGTCTTTTAAATCCATTTATCATTCTCGCGAAGGCGGAAATCTACTGTTTTTAGTTGTTTTTTATCATATTAAATAAACTCATAAGATTCCCGCAAAGGAGGGAATGATTATTATTCCTGTATACTCACCTTATAATTAATACCATAAGTCTTAGTTAAATTATCATCATTAAAAATATCTTTAACGGGTCCTGTCGCAATTTTCTTGACATTTAAGAAAGTGACCCAATCAAAATACTCAGGAACAGTCTGTAAATCGTGATGCACTACAATAACTGTTTTGTTTGCCTTTCGTAATTCTTTTAAAATATTAATAATGGCAATCTCTGTTGTGGCGTCTACGCCTTGAAAAGGCTCATCCATAAAATAAATAGAAGCATTTTGTACCAGAGCTCGAGCTAGGAAAATACGCTGTTGTTGCCCACCAGATAGCTGACTTATTTGTCGGTTTTTAAAAGCCAACATACCTACTTTTTCAAGAGCTTCTAAAGCTGCTTTTTTTTCTTTTTGTCTTGGGCGTTTAATCCACCCTAAACTGCCATAGGTGCCCATCATTACCACATCTAAAGCGGTGGTAGGAAAATCCCAGTCTACACTACCTTTTTGGGGGACGTAAGCCACTAACGAGCGTTGTTTTTCATAAGATTTGCCATAAATACTCACACTACCAGCGATGGGTTTTAAAATACCTAAAACAGACTTTATAAGTGTCGATTTTCCTGCACCATTAGGGCCAACAATAGCCATAAGAACCCCTTCGGGGATTTCTAAATCGATATCCCAAAGCACGGGCTTATAGTTATAAGCTACCGTTAAATCGTCTACTTTTACAGCAATACGCTTACTCATTACTTTAATGCATTAACAATGGTGTTTACATTGTATTTAAACATGCCAATATAGGTGCCTTCTATAGTACCAGCATTTCCCAGAGCATCAGAAAATAAAGTACCTCCAATAACCACTTCATGACCTTTCGATTTTACGGCTGCCTGCAAAGCTTCAATGGTTCGTTTTGGTACAGAGCTTTCTACAAAAATGGCTTTTACTTTTTTTTCTATGATAAAAGCAGCTAGTTTTTGAACGTCTTGAACCCCAGCTTCAGTTGCAGTCGATAAGCCTTGCAGGCCAACCACTTCAAAACCATAATTTTTTCCGAAGTAATTAAAGGCATCGTGAGCCGTTACTAAAATACGTTTTTCTTCTGGTAACAGTTCAATAATGGCTTTAATTTCAGTCTGAAGTACCTCCAACTCCATTAAATAATTTTTTTCATTTTCAATATAATTTACAGCATTTTTGGGATCTTTTTTAGACAGTACTTCGGTAACTTTCTTAGCAAATAATTTAAAATATTCAATATTAAACCACACATGCGGATCGTAATTTGAAGCAAAATAATCGGAGCCAATGAGCGTGCTTTTATCTAAATGTTCTCCTAAAGCAATTGGGGTTTTGGTTTTACTGCCCATTTTCTCGAAAACTTCAACGAGCTTGCCTTCTAAATGAAGGCCGTTGTAAAAAATAATATCGGCGTTAACGAGCTTTGAAACGTCGCCCTCACTCGCTTTGTATAAATGGGGATCGACCCCACTTCCCATTAATCCTTTAAGATTAATAGCATTACCACCAATGTTTTTTACAAGGTCTGTAATCATAGAAGTGGTGGTTACAATATTTAGTTTTTCATTAGTTGGTTTGGTATCCTTTTTACAGCCAAAGTAGAGGAACGAAAATAAAATTAGTATGTGATGTGCTTTCATTTTAAAAGGTTTTTATGATTAATTTGGAAGTCTAAAACTAATTCCAGCGCTTAATAAAAGGTCTTGTCCTTCAGTAATGCTAGATCCAATAGTAGCATCTAATTGTACGTTGTTAGAGATAAGGTAAGTTAATCCGGCATCCCATAAGTGGTTTGCTTCTGTATTTTCAGGAAAATCGCCATAGAGTTCAACGTATATTCCCCATTGATTAGATAAACTATAACCATAGGCAATGGTATATAAGTAAGCCGCTTCTGGAAAATCGTTCTCCCATGCAGCACCTAAATTGTAGGACAAACTCGATTTTTCACTTAAGGTATGCGCAAAAGAAAATCTAAAATCAACTCCAGTATTCTGTGGGCGTAATTCTTTATTTACCGAAAACGGTAAATTTAAATGCCCCAAAAACCCTATTTCTGGTAGGAGTCCTTTTTCAGCAGCAATTGGAATCTTAACCCCTAAAAGTAGAGGTGAAAAACTGTTAATAACATCAATTTCAGTAGTGTCTAAAAAGAGTTTACTGTTCGTGTAATCCCAACCCAAGCGCAGCTCTAAACGCTCTAATAGGCCATAGCGAATGAGCATGGTGTTATAGGTAAAATCTTTTATTTTAATGCTTTCCTCCTTAAAGCTTTCATAAAACGCGCCAGTTTCTATTTGAAGATAATCTTTAGGAACTACCGTTGGCGATTCTGTAGCATCAGGTCGGTCGGTAACGATATCGCCTTTAGTGCTGTCTTTTTGTGCATGACCAAGTAGACTTAAAAAAAACAGAATCATAAAAACTAATTCAGCTTGTTTAATCCAGTTCATCGACATAAATATTTTTAGTAAAAATTTCGTTTAGGAGCATCATATTGTTATTAATAGTAATTTGAGTCATTTTATTTTTGCTGAATTGCTTAGAAACAAATAAGGTATTTCTGTACTTTAAATTATTAAGTACGCAAAAATCAAGAAATTCTTTGTCATCACTCATTAATCTTGAAATGGTATATGCTTTGCCTTCTTTAGTCTCTGCAAGCGCGATGGAAGTGTTAATGGTTGTGATTTCTCCTGTTTCGTTTGGAATGGGATCGCCATGAGGATCAAATTTTGGGTTGCCAAGGAACTCATTAATTTTACTGGTCATAAAATCGGAAGTTTGGTGCTCTAAAAGTTCGGCCTCGCGATGAATTTCATGTAAAGACATGTCGAACAACTTAAATAAAAGGGATTCCCATAAACGATGTTTCCGAATCACTTTTAGGGCCATTTTCTCTCCTTTTTCAGTAAGCTTTAATTCTTGATATTTTTCATAATGTAACAGCTCTTTAACGGCTAATTTTTTTGCCATATCTGTCGCAGCGGCATTAGATATCCCCAGTTTTTTGGCAATATTACCTGGTTTCGTATCATTATTAGTATTCTTTTTGTTTTTGTAAATTGTTTTCACAAAATTTTCAATAGCAACAGACATTTTTAATCGCTTTAAATTATTTTTAAGCTTACTTAAAATATTGAACAAAGCTAATTAAAAAAAAATTATTTTTGAAATTTGACTTGATTTAAGTTATATTTATAAAGATTAACTATTAATCTGTTTAATTTAAAGAATCCCTAATTATGAAAAATTTAATAAGCACGATATTAATATTGGCAGTCACCTTTGCTCATGCACAAGACGACAATACTAAAAAAGTAACAACTCCTAAGATTGTTTCTAAATTAAAATTAAACACCTCTTTTAAAACAAAGAATGTAGAAGTTAAACTGGTAGAGGTCGTTTCAGATTCTCGTTGTCCAGAAGGTGTAAGCTGCATGTGGGCAGGCGAAGCCATTGTTTTGGTTGATATTTTTAAAGATGGTGAAAAATTAGAACGAAAAAAAGTGACATTCGATTCAGAGGGTGTAAAAGATATCTTTTCTTCTGAAACCGTTTCTATAAAAAGTTATAATGTGATGCCACACCCTAAAGCAGACAGCAAAACAAATCCAGAAGACTATTATTTACAGCTAGAGGTTAAAAACCTATAGTTTAGACAAAAGTTAGTAAAGGAATGCTTTTTTAAGTATTAACAAAAGTATTTTAATGGCAACCGCAATTATCTTTCCCACATGATTTTGCGGTTTTTTTTGGCTTATAAATAAACTTTCTCACTAAGAACATAATAGAAGCAGAAAAGGCTAAAAAAACGAGTATGTTTTGAATTATAGTATTCATTATTATGATTATAAGTCGTCTTGGGGATTAAATTTTAACACTATTTTAAAAATTGATAAGCAATTAAAGCTACAATATACGCTAAAGCGGTCATTATTACTAATTGCAGCATAGGCCATTTCCAAGAATTGGTTTCTCTTTTAACAATGGCAAGCGTGCTCATACACTGCATCGCAAAGGCATAAAACAAAAGCAACGAAATACCAGAGGCAAAATTAAATAAGGGGCCACCAAGTATAGGGTTTACTTCTCCTGCCATTCGGTTTTTAATGGTTTCTTCTTGGTCACTACCCACGCTATAAATCGTTGCTAAAGTGCCTACAAAAACCTCTCTTGCTGCAAAAGAACTTACAATAGCAATTCCAATTTTCCAATCATAACCTAAAGGTCTAATGGCTGGTTCAATGGCGCGACCTGTAATACCAATAAAGGAATGCTCTAATTTATAAGAGGCCAATTTTTGCTGGAATTCATCTTCCGTTAAATGCTCTGAAGCATATTCTGTTTTAACAATTTTTTCGGCATTTTTAAATTGTTTTCCAGGGCCATAAGAGGCTAAAATCCATAAAACAATAGAAATCGCAAGTATGATTTTACCCGCTCCAAAAATAAAGGATTTTGTTTTTTCTAAAACTGTTAACGCAACATTCTTAAATAGCGGTAATTTATAATTTGGCATTTCTACAACAAAGAATGTTTTACTTTTAATTTTAAGGATTTTGTTTAAAAGATAAGCAGAGGCAATGGCGGCCCCAAAACCGATTAAATAGAGTAGCATGAGTGTTAAAGCTTGGTAGCTTAGCCCTAAAAACCGACCTTCAGGGATTACTAATGCGATTATAATTAGATACACTGGTAAACGCGCAGAACAGGTTGTAAAAGGTGTTACTAAAATGGTAATTAACCGCTCTTTCCAATTTTCGATATTACGAGTGGCCATAATTGCTGGAATAGCACAAGCAGTTCCAGAGATAAGCGGAACAATACTCTTTCCACTAAGTCCAAAACGACGCATCACTCTATCCATCAAAAAAACAACCCGACTCATATAGCCACTTTCTTCTAGGACGGCAATAAATAAAAATAAAAAAGCAATTTGCGGAATAAAGATAACAATGCCTCCTAGGCCTGGTATAATTCCTTCGGCTAGCAAACTGGTAAATGGTCCTTCTGGAAATATGTTTTTAATCCATTCACTTAATGAAGCAAATGTAGAATCAATAAAATCCATAGGAATGCTTGACCAATCGTAAATGGCCTGAAAAATGGTAAGTAAAATGAGGAAAAAGATAAGGTATCCCCACACTTTGTGGGTTAAAATACGATCGAATTGTGTGCGTAAATCTTTAGCTTGGGAACGGTCTATGGTTTGTCCTTTTTTTAAAACATCGTTAATAAACTGATAGCGCTTAATGGTTTCTTTTTGTTGAAGGCGTTTTAGATCTCCTTTAGATTTTGTTTTAAAATTGGCCACACCATCAAATTCATTTCTATTGGTTTTACCAAAATTAACGTCTTGGGTAATGACCAGCCATAATTTGTAAATTAGTTGATTCGGGAATGCTTTTCTAAGTCTGTTAAAGTAATCAGGATCAATTTCAGAAGCATTTAAACAAGGTTTTGTTGAAAGCTCTTTGTAATTAGTAATTTGCTGTTTTAACTCGGTAATGCCTTCCTGTTTGCGAGTACTAACAAGTACAATTTTTGTTTCTAATTGCTTTTCTAGATACTCAATATCTAAAGTAATACCGCGGCGGCGCATACGGTCGGCCATATTAATAACTAATAAGCATGGAATTTGAAGGTCTTTAATTTGAGTAAAAAGTAATAAGTTTCGTTTTAAATTTTCAACATCGCTTACAACGGCAGCAATATCAGGAAAATCTTTATCATTTTTATTAAGTAATAATTCGATAACAACATTTTCGTCTAATGAAGAGGCATTAAGGCTGTAAGTTCCTGGGAGATCAATAATATGGGCTTTCACACCACGTGGCAGTCTGCAAATGCCCTCTTTTTTTTCTACGGTAATGCCAGGGTAGTTCCCTACCTTTTGGTTTAAACCAGTAAGGGCATTAAAGACTGATGTTTTTCCTGTATTAGGATTTCCAATTAAAGCAACATTTATTTGCTTACTCATGCACTCTCTCTATTAAAATATGAATAGCGGTTTCTTTTCTAATGGCTAAATGACTACCGTTAATGTTGAGATACATAGGATCGGCAAAAGGAGCAACTTGAACTAATTCGACATGGTTTCCTGGTAAACATCCCATCTCAAGAAGTTTAAGTGGGATTAATTCAGAGGACACATCGGTAATTATTGCGCTTTCTCCACGTTTAAGATTTGCAAGTGTATCGTTCAAGCTTATTTAGATTCATTTTAAAGAAGCAAAAGTAAGGCAAAATATTAGTCTAAAAAAACAGAAACCAGAAAACTACGATTTAGTTTCTTTTTTTAGGCTATTAATATCGTTAAGAAGCTGTTTTATAGCTTCAGGTTTTGTGCCGTCGTAAAAGCCCCTAATTTGGCGTTTTTTATCAATAAGCACAAAATTTTCGGTATGAATCATGTCGTATTGGTCGCCATTACCTTCTGTTTTTACAGCGAGGTAACTTTTTCGAGCGAGGTTGTAAATTTGTTTTTTATCGCCAGTAACTAAATTCCACTTCGCATCAATAACGCCATGCAGTTTGGCATATTTTTTTAGTTGCGCCACACTATCTATTTTTGGTGTTACAGAGTGGGAGAGTAATAGCACGTCATTATCGGCCATAATTTCCTTTTGAATGTCGTACATGTGATCGGTCATAACAGGACAAATGGTTTTACAGGTAGTAAAAAAGAAATCGGCCACATAAATTTTGTCTTTGTAGTCGTTTTGTGTTATGGTATCGCCATTTTGATTGATTAATTTAAAATTAGCAATGGTATGGTACTTTTTTACGTGTTGTATTGTGGTGTCTACTAAAGCTTCATTAACACTTGCGGGTTGGAATATAGGTAATGTTTTTTCAACTTTTAAAATAGAATAAAATATAGAAATAATAACCGCAGAAAGCAACGCGAAACCAATAGCAAATTTTTTGTAATCTTTAAAAAATGATAACATGAATTAAGGCCTAATAGAATTTGTTGCAAAAATACAACGAAAAGGAATGATAGCGCTAGGAATCGGTTCACAAATTGCTGTTAAAACAAAAAAGCAAAAGCCCATTAACTTTTTAAACTAAGCTTAAATACTTACTTTTGCCGTTCTAAAAATGAATTTAGTCACTACATGGAATTTATAATAAAAATAAGTCAGTTTTTACTGAGTCTCTCTTTACTCATCGTTCTACACGAGCTAGGGCATTTTGTTCCTGCGAAAGCGTTTAAAACACGTGTTGAAAAGTTTTATCTCTTTTTTGATGTAAAGTTTTCGTTGTTTAAAAAGAAAATTGGAGGAACGGAATATGGTATAGGATGGCTGCCTTTGGGTGGTTATGTGAAAATAGCAGGAATGATAGATGAAAGTATGGATACTGAAGCCATGAAAGAAGAACCAAAACCATGGGAATTTCGTTCTAAACCCGCTTGGCAACGTTTAATTATTATGTTAGGAGGGGTAACGGTTAATTTTATATTGGCTTGGTTTGTATACATACTAATGGCTTTTGGTTATGGTGATACAGCCATTGATGCGAGCAGTATTAAAGATGGCTATTTAATTGAAAACCCGCTATTAACTAATTTAGGTTTTAAGACTGGCGATAATGTCGTTAAAGTTGGAGAGGTTAATATTGTAAACGAGTCGGATATTTTACCAAATATTATTGGTGCTGAATCTGTAACGATAGAACGAGATGGGGAATTAAAAACGATTAACTTACCAACTGATTTTTTAGGACAATTATCAGACAGCAAAAACAGAGATTTGTTTGAGTTAAGGTTGCCTTACACCATTGCTAAAGTTCCAGACACTTCTCATAATGCCAATGCTGGACTTAAAGTAAAAGATGTCGTGGTGTCAATAAATGGAGAAAGCACGAAATACCAAGATGAAGTTATTTCTAAGTTGTCGAATTACAAAGGGCAATCCGTATCTGTCGAATTAATTAGAGATAAAGAAAAAATAGTTAAATCGTTAAAAGTTAGTGATGATGGTAAGTTTGGAGTAATAAGCCAAGCCTCAATAAGACTTTCGGAAGAATTAGGCTATTTAGATGTAGTAACTAAAACCTATGGCTTTGGAGAGAGTTTCTCGGTAGGCACAACAAAATTCACAAAAACAATAGGTTCTTATTTCGGGCAGTTAAAACAAATATTTAGTCCTAGTACAGGAGCTTACAAAGGGGTAGGCGGTTTTAAAGCCATTTTCGATATTTTTCCAGACACTTGGAGTTGGCAAGCCTTTTGGGGGATTACTGCCTTCCTATCCATTATGTTAGGCGTTTTAAACCTATTGCCCATTCCTGCGTTAGATGGTGGTCATGTTATGTTTTTACTCTATGAAATGGTCTCTGGTCGCCAACCTAGTGATAAATTTATGGAGTATGCACAAATGGCAGGCTTCTTTGTTTTAATTGCTTTAGTCCTGTTTGCGAATGGGAACGATATTTTTAAAGCGGTTTTTAAATAATTTTTAATTTTTATAATTGCAATAATTAAAAAAACATTTATATTTGCGCTCGCAAGAGCAGAAAACACCATTGTTTTAATGTAAAAATTAGTGTTTTAGCTTATTTTAAAAGAGTAATACCGAATGGTATTTTAAGAAAAAAACAAAAGTAAGGAATACATAAAATAAGATTATTCCTCCTTAGCTCAGTTGGTTAGAGCATCTGACTGTTAATCAGAGGGTCCTTGGTTCGAGCCCAAGAGGAGGAGCAAAAAAAGCCACTTACAGAGTGGCTTTTTTGTTTTTCTAATTGTTGTTGTTTTGGCAGAGTGCTGTTTATTTACTCCAATTTTAAATCGAAACTTAAGGCTAATTTAAATTGGTGAGCTTTTTTAAGTAAATATTCGACATCATTAGTATTATTAACAAAACAAGGTTAATTATTGTTATTATAAAAGGATCTTTGTGTGCGGTGTGCGCAACAATTGCTGTAATAAAGAAGAGTCCAATTCCTGCATATGCCCACTCTTTAACTTGAATCGGTATTTGTGGCAATAAAATGATAAAGACCCCTAAAAGTTTTAGGACCGCAAGTTGAATCCTAAAATGATCTGGGAAACCTAATGCTTTAACGCCATCTATTGTGTTTTTACTGAAAAGATAGGTGTAGGCACTCCACATTAAAAAAACGGACAATATAATTGTTGTGGTCCAGTAAATGGTTTTCATAGTTCTCAATGTTTCTTTTAGGCATTATTTAAGTAATAAAGTTAATGCTATGTTTACCTTTTGTGATTATTATTTCCATTTCTCAAATTGCCTACAACATATATATAATATTGCTCATTACAAGCTATAGGTTACTTAGTTGAGAAGCTGAATGAACAAAGTTTCAGAAAATTGCAAGGGCAATTTCGAGCAATGCAAATAAATATTGAGGTCGCTTTATCTAGGATTTGGCGGTTTTGGTACTGGAAATATTACAGAGAAGACGGTAAATGATTATCTGGTGCATCATTATAGGTCATATAAAGATACATGTGCTTTTGTAATTGATTAATAAAGAATTATTTGCGTGTAGCAGACTTTAGTAAGTTTAAAAATTTTATTCTTTTTCTGAAGCTTCTCCCTCCTCTTTGCTAGCATCTTTAAACTCTTTAATACCGCTTCCTAATCCTCTCATTAATTCAGGTATTTTTTTACCTCCAAATAACAGTAAAACAGCTAGTGCGATTAAAACTATTTGCGGCCATCCAATAAATAATGGTAATACATATAAGCTCATAATAATTAATTTTATATAGCAAAGTTAGTAAATTAAGTTCAATATATACGATTACCTACTAACTTTAGGACTTTCTTAGGCCATTTATAGTTTGAGTTGTTATAGAAGAAAAATAACAAAAAAAGGTATTCTTATTAACGTTCAATCTAAGGTTTAGAATGAAAAAGCCGTCAAATTGAGTGGTTTTTCAAAGTGAAAAGAAGAAAAATGGTATCGAAATTAGGCTTTTGATTGAAAATTTATTGGTCTTCGATACCATTTTCTATCGAAAATCACTCTGACTGATGTAAATTTTCTTATAACGAACTCACTTTATTAGGTAATTTCAAAGTTAAAATGGTATACCTAATAATTTTAATTATTTTTGTTGCCCATGAGTGAGGCTAAAAAAGAAGAAAAAAAAATAAGAAAAAAACTACTTAATACGTATCGACTCGTTATACTTAATGAAGATACGTTTGAAGAACGTTTATCCTTTAAATTAAACCGGTTAAATGTTTTTGTTTTGGTTGCCTTATCTGGGATAATATTAACAGGGCTAACCATTTTACTTATTGCATTTACCCCGCTAAGGGAGTACATTCCAGGATACTCTTCAACAGCTTTAAAAAAGCAAGCGGTAGCGCTTAATTTTAAAACCGATTCCCTTCAACGCGTTATCGCATTAAATGAAAAGTATTACCAATCAATAAAAAAAGTGCTTAAAGGCGAAGTCGAAACGGTGGAGTTTAATAGAGATTCTATCATTTCAGCAGCGAAAATTGAAGTTTCTCAAAGTGGATTAGACCCTATTAAGGAAGATTCTATTTTAAGAGTAAGGGTAGATAAAGAGGACAAATACAATCTTTTTGAAACCGCGACCTCGAAGGCTAGTTTTGTATTGTTTCCGCCAGTTAATGGAACTATTAGTGACGATTATGATGTGGAAGGAAAGCATTATGCAGTAGACATTGTGGTTTCAAAAGACACGCCTATTAAAGCCACTGCAGACGGCACAGTGATATTTGCAGAGTGGACCGCAGAAACAGGTTTCGTGGTACTTATAGAACATAGTAAAGGATTAATATCGGTGTATAAGCACAATGCCTCAATAACAAAATCTCAAGGCGATTTAGTTAAAAGAGGCGAAGTTATTGCCACTGCTGGTAATACCGGAGAATTAACAACGGGGCCGCATTTACATTTTGAATTATGGAGTGATGGTTATCCTGTTAACCCAACTAATTTCATAGATTTTAAATAATAGTCATGTCTTTAAAATCAATATTAGCGAAACCATTT
Source organism: uncultured Flavobacteriaceae bacterium (assembly GCA_937937185.1). Lineage (GTDB taxonomy): Bacteria > Bacteroidota > Bacteroidia > Flavobacteriales > Flavobacteriaceae > JAHDGB01. Next base: position 1,378 of record CALDCO010000116.1, on the reverse strand, counting down.
GCCAAGCGTGTCTATAAGTCCGTGCAAAAATGGGCAAATCATCCTATTGAAACTCAAAAAACCGTTTTTAAGCAGTTAATAAACGAAGCGGCTAATACCCAATTTGGAAAAGACCATAACTTTAGAGCCATTCATTCGCATGCAGATTTTGTAAAACAAGTTCCTATTAGAGATTATGAAGCGCTAAGACCTTATGTAGACAAGGTTGTGGCTGGAGAAGAAAATATATTATGGAAAGGAAAACCCTTATATTTCGCTAAAACATCTGGAACTACATCTGGAGCTAAATACATTCCTATTACAAAAGAAAGCATGCCTAACCATGTAAATGCCGCTAGAAATGCCATATTGCTTTACATTCACGAAACAGGGAATTCTAAATTTGTTGATGGTAAGATGATTTTTCTACAGGGCAGCCCCATTTTAAATGAAAAAAACGGGGTTCAATTGGGAAGGTTATCTGGGATTGTTGCTCATTACGTTCCAAAATACCTTCAAAAAAATAGAATGCCATCTTGGGAAACAAACTGCATTGAAGATTGGGAAACTAAAGTGGGTGCTATTGTTGAAGAAACTTTACCGGAAGACATGACGATTATTTCGGGAATCCCTTCCTGGGTACAAATGTATTTTGAAAAACTTCAGGAAAAAACAGGTAAGAAAGTAGGTGCTATTTTTAAGAATTTTAATTTATTCATTTTTGGAGGTGTTAATTATGAGCCTTATCGTGCGAAATTCGAAAACTTAATAGGTAGAAAAGTAGATAGTATAGAATTATATCCTGCTAGCGAAGGGTTTTTTGCATTTCAAGATTCTCAAAAAGATAAAGGCATGCTATTGCAGCTTAACTCAGGAATGTTTTATGAATTTATAAAGGCGAGCGATTTTTTTAATGAAAATCCTAAACGACTAACTATTGGGGATGTAGCGTTAAATGTAAATTATGTGATGATTGTTTCTACTAATGCAGGGCTCTGGGCTTACAATATTGGAGATACGGTTATGTTTACAAGTTTAAAACCCTATAGAGTTATTGTTTCTGGTCGTATAAAGCATTTTATTTCAGCTTTTGGGGAACATGTTATTGGTAAAGAAGTGGAGCAAGCACTTAATGATGCCGTTTTACAAACCCATGTTAGAATTAATGAGTTTACAGTAGCGCCCCAAATTAATCCTGAATTCGGATTACCCTATCATGAATGGTTTATTGAATTTGAAAATGAACCTGAAGATATTGTGGCATTCGCAAAAAAAATAGACAGGTCCTTACAGGAACAAAATAGCTATTATTATGATTTAATAGTAGGAAAAGTACTTCAGCCATTAAAAATTTCAAAAATTAAAAAAAATGGATTCCAAAACTACATGAAATCCATAG